>JBJXGR010000160.1:0-7605 GCA_046160045.1 Bryobacteraceae bacterium | reverse complement strand
ACTGTGCAAGTCTGAGGCGAGAGTTTTCAGGAGAGCCGGACGCGGGAAATCTGCACCTCCGGTTCGACGAGGGGAGAGGGGCCGCAGTTCAGGCTGTCGCTTCCTCTCCTACTCTACGGCCTCGGTTCGCAATGTGAGGATGCCGTCAGGAGCTAGTGGAAGGTGCCGCCCTGTCCGCAGCCTCGAGTTGCAAAAGTATTGTAAAATCCACCTCTTCCGTGAGCTTATCTGTCCCCGAACCGCGATACCGAGGTGAGCGCGAAAGTTTGAATGAACGCGCTGGAAAGACTCAAGAGACCCCCAATGCGCACCTCAACTTCAATTCTTCTGGCTCTGAACCTCACGGTGGCCGCCTTCGCCCAGCGCGATCTGAAGTTGGAACCGCTGACCTCCCTGCCCACGGTGGAAAAGCGATGGGCCCTGCTGATCGGGGTCGACCGCTATGACGACGAACAACTGAGCGGACTCGATGGAGCGTCCAACGACGCCAAGGCGCTCGCCCGGACGCTGGTGGAGCGGGCCGGTTTTCGCGAGGAGCAGGTGGTCATCCTGGGGTCCGACCAACCGGTCCCGCGCAAGCCGACGCGGGCGGAAATCCTCTTTCGTCTCGGCAACATCCTGAAGCAGGTCCCCAAGGACGGATTGTTCCTGCTCTCGTTTTCCGGCCATGGGATGGAGCGCGGCGGGCACGCATTCCTGCTCCCGTCCGACGCGCGCCTGTCCGATGACCCCGAAATCCTCGGCCAGGTCTCGCTGGACGTGGCAACCCTTCGTGGCATCATCGCCCGCCAGGGGATTCAGCAGGCAATCGTTCTCCTGGACGCCTGCCGAAACGATCCCGGCGGCCGGGCCGAGTCGGCCAATCCATTGACCGAGTCGTACGTCCGGGGCTTCAATTTCGATGTCGCCAACCGTGAAGTGCAGGCCTTCGCAACCCTGTACTCGACGGCCGTTGGCGACCGGGCTTGGGAATACAAGGAAAAGAAGCAGGGCTATTTCAGCTGGGCCATTACCGAAGGCCTGAAAGGTAGGGCCGCCAACGAGGATGGCAAGGTGACGCTGGCTTCCCTGATCCGGTTTGTCCAGGACTCGGTACCGCGCCAGGTGGCTCTCGACCTGGGTCCGTCCAAACGGCAGCGTCCGTTTGCGCAGGTGGAGGGCTATCGCGCCGAAGATCTGGTGCTGGGCGTGATGCCGCGGCGGCAAGCCGCGATCGCGGCCCCGGTCCTCACCGACGATGAAGCCATCTATTGGCGTCAGTGCGAGTCTCGCGGCGACGGGTTCTGCCGCATCTATCTGGAACGGTTCCCGGCCGGCCGCTTTGTTCCCCTGGCCCAAGCGATGGCTGCCCGGAAGCCCCCCGTTGAAGAACCCGCCCCCCAGAAAGCTCCCGTGAACCAGCCAGTGGCGCAACCGATACCCCAGCCTGTGATCGTCGAGCAACCGCGCCCCGCCATCGTCACCGTACCGTCTCTCCGGCAGGCTCGGGAAACCTGGCGCAACCCGAAAGACAAACAGAACTACGTCTGGGTTCCCGCCGGCGCGTTCCGCATGGGCTGCAAGCAGGGCGAACCGGGTTGTCAGTCCGGGCGGGAGGTAGCCATCAGCCGGGGTTTCTGGCTGGGCCAGACAGAAGTGACCGTGGAAGCCTATCGGCGCTACCGCGAGGCCGCCGGCGCGCCCATGCTTCCGCAGCGCAACAAAAACGGTCAGGCCTACAACGAAGCGGCCGGCGATGACAAACTCCCCGCAGTGGCGATGACGTTCGCCGAGGCCGAAGGGTACTGCACATGGGCCGGCCTCCGCCTCCCGACCGATGCCGAGTGGGAATATGCCGCCCGCGCGGGAGGCCCCCGTTCCGGAAGCCTTGGGGACTCCGCGTGGTATGCCGACAATTCCGGCCGCCGCCCCCTGGACTCCACTTCGATTCTGCAACGGGTCGCCAAACCCGAAGAGTACTTCCAACAGTTGGTCGACAACGCAAACGCGGTTCATCGCGTGGCTACCCGTCAGCCGAATTCGCTGGGGCTCAACGATATGCTTGGCAACGTCGACGAATGGGTGGCGGAATCGCCGACCCAGCTCAGCCCCGGCAACACCCGGACGGCGCGCGGCGGCTCCTGGATGGAACCAGCCGCTCGCGTGGGCGTCGTGGCGCGCGTCGCGACCCGCCCCGACGCGCGGGCCCCCTGGCACGGATTCCGCTGTGCCGGCGAACCGGTAAAGTGATCCACTCGCAAGAATCATGTCAATGGCGCATTACGAGTGTTATAATTCCGCTCTGTCTCTCCCGTTGGACTTTTTTCGAGCGCTCGAGTCCGCCGGCCTGACCGGGGCCGAGGACTCGGCGCTGCGCGAGTTTGCGGAGGCGCTCGAGACTTGCTCCTTTCGTCAGGACCAAGTGATGATCCGGGAGGGCGAGGTCGACGACAGCCTATACATTCTCCTCTCCGGCTGGGTACGGGTCGACGCGCAAGGCAAAACCCTCAACTATCTGGGCCCCGGAGAAACGGCCGGCGAACTGGCTCTGCTCACCGGCGACCCTCGATCGGCCACGGTGACGGCCATCCAGCCTACTGTTTGCGCGAAGCTCTCGCGGTCCGACTTCGAGCGTCTTGCCAAGGCTCACCCCGGGCCGGCCGCGCGGATGAGGGAAGCCATGTTCCGCCGCATGCTCGAGGTGCGGCTGGCGTTCGCGCTTCACCTCAGCAACCTGTTCGACGGCCTGGACGAAACGGTCCTCCGCGCCCTGGAGCGCGAGCTGGAGATGATCACGCTCCCGAGCGGCGAACTCCTCTACCGCCAGGGTGAGCCGGGCGACAGCCTGGCCGTGGTGGTCAACGGAAAGCTCCGGGTGATCGCAAGGCGCGATTCGGGCGAGGAAACGATCGTGGCCGAACTGGGCCGCGGCGAAACGGTCGGGGAGATGGCCGTGGTCAGCGGCGAGCCTCGCACCGCGACCGTGATGGCGATACGCGACAGCAATCTCGCGATCCTGTCCCGCGCGGCATTCGATCGCCTGCTGGTTGAGCACCCTCGCGCCATGACCCGGTTGGTGGCCGACAAACTGGTCAAGCGGCTGCGGGACATGACTTCCGGCGCGCAGCGGGCGGTGAAGCGCGTTTCCACCATTGCCCTGGTCCCCATTCATCCGGATGTCGCCCTGAACGAGTTCGCGGCCGCGCTCTCGGCCAGCCTTTCGCCGTTGGGCACGACGCTTCTCCTTTCCAGCGCCGCCGTCGACCGGTCCTTGATGAAGAAAGACGCGGCGCAGGTGGGCGAGAGCGAAGCCAGCCACGTCGGCATGGTCGAATGGCTCCACCGGCAGGAACTCGAGTACGACTTCGTCCTGTACCAGCTCGATGCCGGCCTCAGCCCCTGGAGCCAAAGGTGCATCCGCCAGGCGGATCAGGTTCTGCTGGCCGGGAACGCCGGCGGCGACCCCTCCCTGAGCGAGTTGGAACGGGCCCTGCTTCCGGCGCAAAAGAGGATTCTGGCGCTGGTGCAAACCGGACCGGTACCGGAAGGAACCCTCGCCTGGCTCGCGCCTCGCACGGTCGAAAGAACTCATCATGTCCGCCTGGGCGAAACGGCCGGCTTCGACCGCATCGCGCGCTTCCTTACGGGCCGCGCCGTCGGCATTGCATTGGGCGGCGGCTTTGCCCGAGGGCTCGCGCACCTGGGCGTGTTTCGCGCCCTGAGCGACCTGGGAATCCCCGTGGACGCGGTGGGCGGCACCAGCATGGGCGCCATCATCGGCGCCCTGTGGACCCAGGGCTGGGACTACGAGACCATCGTTTCCGAAACCTGTGCAGGATGTTCGGATTCCTTCAACGACCTGACCTTTCCTTTCATTGCCTTCAAGCGCGGCCAGAAGTTCAGCAACCTTCTCAGGAGGTTTTATGGCGAGCGGCAGATCGAGGACTTGCCGCACCCGTTCTTCTGCGTGTCGGCGAATCTGAATCGCGCCGAAGTGAAGGTTCACACCCGCGGATCGCTGGCCAAGGCAGTGCTTGCCAGTTCGCGTGCTCCCGGAGTGTTCCCGCCCGTGGTCTACGACGGAGAACTGCATGTGGATGGGGGACTGCTCAACAACGTCCCGGTCGACATCATGAAGCCGTTCTGCAACGGAGGAATCGTGATCGGCGTCGATGTGTCCCCGCCGCACGAACTGAACCCGATCGCCGACTACGGCGACGGCGTTTCGGGGTGGGACGCGTTCAAGAACCGCTTTAGTCCGTTTGTGAAGGAGAAGACCTACCTCCCGAGCATTCTCCTGATCCTCATGCGCACCATCGAGTTCGGCGGGATCTCGTTCAAGCGCGAAGCCTCCTCGGCGGCCGACGTGTACTTGCGTCCACCGCTGTTACAGTTCAAGCGCACCGATTTCCACTCGGCCAAGGAAATCGCCGAAGCGGGATACCGCCACGCCCGCGAGCAGATCGAAGCGTGGCTGAGCCGCCGGCCGAAGACGATATGAAGAACGCTCCCAGTCCCTCCATCCACCCGCTGCTCCATTTACTGCCGGGGCGTCTCCGCTATCGCGTCGCGCTGGGCCCCCGTTTCTTGCGGGACCCACTGGGATTCTTCACCGAGTCGGTACGTGAACATGGCGATATCGTTGCCTTTAGCCCCGGAAGAATCTTCCTGATCAATCACCCCGACTACATTAAACACGTCCTGCAGGACAACCACCCGAATTATCGAAAAGGCCTGGAAATGACGAAGATGCTGCAGCCATTCTTCGGCCAGGGACTGCTTACGAGCGAAGGCCCTCTATGGCTGCGGCAACGAAGGTTAGCGCAGCCCGCGTTCCACCGCCGGCACTCGCCCGAGATGATGAAGCTCATGACGGAATCGACCGCGGCTATGCTCCGGCGTTGGGACACAACCGCCGGGCAGTTCCGCGAGCGCCGGGATGACTTGACTGAACTGACTCTGGATATTCTCTTAAAGGGCCTGCTGGGTACAGACTGGGGGGAAGACCCGAAGGGCCTCATGGATGCCGTGCTGGAGTTGGAAGAGGCTCTCGCCCTGGTCTCTTCCTTCAGCGATCCTTTTCAGCCTCCGCTGTGGCTGCCGACTCCGCGAAATCGCAAGATCAAACACGCACTGGAGGCCGCCGATCACTGGATGTACCGCCTGATCGCGTCCCGGCGCCGGAATGGGAATCCCGGAAACGATCTGCTGGCGCTGCTGATGGAAGCGCGAGACGCCGACACCGGAGAAGGAATGAGCGACCGGCAACTGCGCGACGAGTTGCTGACGTTGTTGCGTACCGGCCACTCCACGCTCAGGGAATTGGTTTTGTGGACCTGGTATCTGTTTGCAACGAATCCCGAAGCCGAGCAGCGCTTTTACGCGGAAGTGGATTCAGTCCTGGGCGATCGTCCGCCCACGTATGAAGACCTGCCGAAGCTTCCGTTCACGTTGATGGCGATCCATGAGTCGATGCGCCTCTACCCGCCTGCCTGGGTGTTCGTGAGGGCGGCGCTCGGCGACGACGAAATCGGCGGGTTTCGTATTCCGGCCGGCGCCATGGTAGTAATGTGCCCGTATGTGACGCAGCGATCCGAGGAGTGGTGGCCGGACCCCGAAAAGTTCGACCCGGAGCGATTCATGCCGGAGCGCTCCGGAAACAGGCCGAAATTCGCTTACCTGCCGTTCGGCGGCGGACCCCGCCTCTGCATCGGGAACAACTTTGCCCTGATGGAAGCCCAGGTGATTCTTGCCATGGTAGCCCAGAGATTCCGTCTCGAGGTCGACCCGAATCACACCTTGAAAAGAGTTCTGTTTGTATCCATGATGGCCCATAATCTTTGGATCAAGATGCTCCCCCGGGGACAGGGAGTACAGTAGTCAAAGCGAGGTCCACGAATGAAGGTCCATCTTGAAGAGCTTGCGCTGGCACAGGCGTATGATCGCAGCCATCCCTTTGAGGGACTCACCGCTGAGCAGATGAAGTCCATCATGGACCGGGGCCGAGCCCTGCATCGCTGGTTCCGGAATCATCTATACTTCCATAACGCGCTCAGCGTCTCGGTGTTCGTGTTTCTTTTCGTTGCCGACTTCCTGACGCTGGTAAGCCTGCCTCAATGGCTGCTTCCCCGTGGGGCCTCGCATTCCACGCTGCGAATCATAATGGCGAGCGCTGTGGTGGGCGGTCTGCATAGCTGGCTGGTGTACTCCATCGCGGTGTTTTCCATGCACGAGGGCGCTGCCCACGACGTGATCTTCGTCGTGAAAGGCCGCATCGGACGGATCCTGAGCTTTGTCGCCAATAACCTGTGCCGTCTGGCCGCCAGCGAGCCGATTTACTATTCGGCGCAGCATATGAGCCATCACGCCAAGTTCGGAACCACGGACGACGGCGAACTGCTGAACTTCGTGTCGCCGAAACGATACTGGCTGACCTTCGTTCCCCTGGCGGCGTTTATCAATTTCAGCGATTTCATCGTTCACCGGCCGATGAAGTACACGGCCAGCCGGATCGTTTCGGCCATGGTGGCTCTCTCCTACAACCTTCCCTACGCCATTTACCTCTACTGGAACTACGGAACCTTGTTCGTGGTGTTTGCCATGGTGGTGGTCTTTCCCCACTTTGGTTTCTACCTCGACCGCCTGCGGCAGTTCACCGAACACAACCTGATGCCGCTCGACAACAAGAACGGATCCAGAAGCTTCGGCATGGGATTCTGGGGCATGCTGGCCGGCGGCGGACCGTGGGGCTCCCCGTGTCACTGGGAACATCACCTGGTGGCCAGCCTTCCCTGGTACCAACAGTTGGCGCTGCACCGGCACGTGGTTGGGTTGCTCAGCGAGCGGCAGCGGGCCCAGTTCTTGATCGAGCCGTTCATCGGGTTCCCGCGGCTGTGGTGGAGGATCTGGCGAGAGACGCGCTCATTTGAGAAACGCACCGCGGTCGCAGGCGACGGATCGCCGACTCGCTCTAGTTGCGTATAGGCGCAAAATCCAGGATTCGATCGCGGGACCGCTCGCTTTGAAAACGGGGCCGTGAAAAAACGGGACATCCACCCCCGATTCCCGGTCAACGTTTCGTGGAAAATCAACGATTTGTGGCCGTGAAACGGGGTGAACGTCCCTGTTTTTTCACGGCTTCTTACGCTCGCGGCACGGTTGCTGTTGTTGATTTGGGAGCGGTTCTCGATATGTAGGGTGGGGTCCCGACAATGGCGCCTTCTGCCGTCGGGATTAGCAATCTATCTATAGGTAGGCTCTCGCTCTGCTACTGAGTCGACACGCTGATCCCGAGCATGTCGCCGATTCTCTGACGGAAGGTGTCGTTCAGGCGTCCGCGATCTCTTAGGGTCAAGCCGTCCATCGGGATCGGGTCGCCGATCCGTAACCTCACTGCGCCAGGACGCACGAGTAGCCTGCCCCGAGGCAGGATGTCGTGCGTGCCGCTGATCGCCAGCGGGACCGCCGCGGTCCCACTCTTGATGGCGATGTAGGCCGCGCCTTCCTTGAACTCCTGTAGTTCGCCGGTGGCGGTTCGCCCCCCTTCCGGGAACAGGAGCACGGAGACGCGCTTTTCGTGGATCACGCGCGCGGCATCGGTCATCGAACGGAGGCTCGAGCGCGGGT
>JBJXGR010000159.1:0-14599 GCA_046160045.1 Bryobacteraceae bacterium | reverse complement strand
CTCGCCAGCATTGCCCGTCTCCGCTTCACCGGCACGCCCAAACTACCATGCACCCTCTCCCCGCCCCGTCAAAACCGGACATTTCTACTTTGCAGAGAATAGGACATTTCTACTTTGCGTTGACAGGGCTCAAGTGTCAAGACCCGGCCGCCGAAGCGAACAGATCGGCGATCGCGATCTCTTCCACTTACAGTTCGGTGCTACAACAGAGGCGATTGCCTGAGCTACCCGAAGTCGAAGCGGTTTGCCAACGTATCCGCCGCCACGTCCGCGGCTTGACGATTCTCGAAGCCCAAATCCTTCGCACCCACATCACCAGGCCGCAGGACCCCTCTGAGATCGTACGCATGGCCGCTGGCCGCCGCATCGACGACATCCGAAGAATGGGCAAGAACATTCTACTCCTGCTCTCCGGCGACGTCGCCCTGCACATTCATCTGCGGATGACGGGCAATCTTACGGTCATCCCCGACTATCGCCTCCGCCCGCTTCGAAGTAACGCCTGGTTCCGATTGGAGGACAACCGCGCCCTTGTATTCGAAGATCCGCGAGCCTTGGGCACCTTGCGCCTGGCCGATCTCGGGGCCTTGGCTGCGGAGGTAGGGATCGAGCCCCTTTCCCGCCGCTTCACGTTTGCCCGCTTTCTCGAAATGGCCAAACAATCCCGCCAACCGGCCAAAATCTTTCTGATGGACCAGCGCCACATCGCGGGATTGGGCAACATCTACGCGGCCGAAGCGCTGTTCGAAGCCTCCATCGACCCTCGCAAACCCCTCGCCCGCCTCCGCCCCGATCGTTTGCAAGCTCTTCATGCGTCAATTGTTCGAGTTCTCCGCACTGCGCTAGAATCAGCACAAGCTGCGTATTCACGGCCGGACGCCTTCTCGGAGGGCGAATGGTATCCGGTCGCCGTCTACGGCCGCGAGGGCGAACCCTGCCCGCGCTGCCACCGGAGGGTGCGCAGAATCGCTCAGGGTGGACGCTCGACCTATTTCTGTCCCACCTGCCAGCGGTAAGGATCATCATGAACGCCGCAGCCACCAGCAGGACGATGGAGTTCCGGGAGCAGTTGGCCCGGAGAGTGCTCGTCGCCGACGGCGCGATGGGGACCATGCTGTATTCCCGCGGCATCTTCATCAACCGCTGCTTTGACGAACTCAACCTGGCGCAGCCCGACCTGGTCCGCGGCATTCATCTCGACTATGTCAAGGCCGGCGCGGAGGTGATCGAAACCAACACGTTCGGCGGCAACCGCATGCGCCTCGGGGCGTTCGGCATCGCCGAGAAGCTGAAGGCAATCAACACGGCGGGAGTCCGGATTGCGCGCGAGGCCGCCGGCGACTCGGCGTTCGTCGCAGGCGCCGTCGGACCGCTCGGCGCACACATCGAACCCCTAGGCCCCACGTCCTTTGCTGAAGCTCGCGCCATCTTCCGCGAGCAGATCGAGACCCTGCTGGAAGCCGGCATCGACCTGCTGATCTTCGAAACATTCCATAACCTGGATGAGCTTCGCGAAGGCATCTTCGCCGCGCGCGAAGCCGCGGGGGACGGCATCGTCGTGGTGGCACTCGTCACCGTCGACGACGACGGCAGCATGCTCGGCGCCGCCACTCCCAGGGAGTTCACGAGCCGGTTGGATGAGTGGCCGGCCGATGTCATCGGCTTGAACTGCTCGGTCGGACCGAAGGTCGCGTTTGAGACCTTGGAGAAGATGTTGCCGTTCTCGCGCAAACCGGTGTGCGTGATGCCGAACGCCGGCCACCCGTCGCGCGTCGAGGGACGCAGTATCTATCTGTGCTCGCCGGAATACATGGCACAATATGCCCGCCGCTTCCTGTGGGCCGGAGTCAAGATGGTCGGCGGATGTTGCGGTACGACGCCGGAACACATTCGCCTGATCCGGTCGGAAGTTCGCTCGCTCCAGCCTGGACACGGTCAATCGGCGGTCGCCGCACGCGCGGCGGGATCGGCCGCGATCGAGGAGAAGCCTCTTCCGGCGAAGATCCCGGTCGCCGGGAAATCGAAGCTGGGCGCCAAGCTGGCCGCGGGAACGTTCGTATCTTTCGTCGAGATTCTCCCTCCACGGGGCGTCGATGCCTCCAAAGAGATTGCCGGCGCCCGCCTCTGCCAGCAACATGGCATCGACTGTATCAACGTGCCCGACGGCCCCCGCGCCAGCGCCCGGATGAGCGCGCAAGTCACCTGCCAGTTGATCCAGGAGCAGGCCGGCATCGAAGCCGTCAACCACTTCTGCTGCCGCGACCGCAACATCCTCGGCATCCAGTCCGAGTTATTGGGCGGATTTGCCGTGGGCGTCCGCAACCTGATCTGCATCACGGGCGACCCGCCGCGTATGGGGCCCAATCTCAACGCCACCGCCGTTTTCGATGTCGACGCCATCGGCCTGGTCAACATCGTCAATGGCCTGAATCTCGGCCTAGACATTGGCGGCAACCCGATGGGCTCGCAGACCGCACTGCTGATTGGCGTGGGCGCCAACCCCGGAGCGATGAATCTCGACGAGGAGATCCACCGCTTCGAACTGAAGGTCGCCGCCGGCGCCGAGTACGCCGTGACGCAGCCGGTCTTCGACCTGGGCCTGCTCGAGCAGTTTCTGAGGCGCATCGAGCATGTCAAAATCCCCGTCATCTGCGGCATCTGGCCGCTCACCAGTTACCGCAACGCGGAATTCATGGTCAACGAACTGAGGGTGCCGGTTCCCGAGCACTATATGGAACGGATGCGGTGCGCCGACAGCGCCGACAAGGCGAGAGCCGAAGGCGTCGAGATCGCACGGGAAATGGTGCGGCGGGTCCGCACGATGGTGGCCGGGGTGCAACTGAGTGCTCCCTTCGGCCGCTATCAGATGGCTATTGACGTAGCCGACGCCATCGGTCCACGATGAGGCTTACGTGGCAACCGATCTGCTGGAACTCGACCCCGATTCGCCGGATTCAGGCGTAATCCAACGCGCGGCCGACGCGATCCGCGCGGGCGCGGTCGTCGCCATCCCCACCGACGCACTGTATACGCTGGTGGCCGACCCGTATAATCTGCACGCGATCAGTCGCGTCTTTGCCGCCAAGGGCCGTGCCATCCACCGTGCGCTCCCTCTGTTGATCGACGACTTCCTGATGGCCGAGGATCTCGCCCGGGAACTCTCCAAGCGCTTTTACCTGCTCGCGCGCCGCTTCTGGCCTGGCCCGGTCACCCTGATTGTCCCCGCCTCTCCCAAGGTGCCGCTCAAGGTGACCGGCAACACGGGACGCCTGGCGCTCCGGCACAGCCGGTCGAAGGTCAGCGAAGCCATGGTGAAGGCACTTGGCCAGCCGTTGATCGCCACCAGCGCCAACCTCTCCGGCCAGCCCACCTGCCGCAGCGGCATCGACGTCTTCGGCACCATGGACGGGCGCATCGACCTGGTGCTGGACGGCGGTCTGTGCACCAACACCGGCGCGACCACCGTTGACATCACCGAGCCATACTGGCGCGTGATCAAGGAAGGCGCGGTCTCCGAAAAAGAGATCGCCGAGTGTCTGAAAGGCTCGTAGCGGTCGCCTGCGGATCGCCTTTCCTTCCGAGCCGCGACCCTCCCTTCCAAGCCGCGACCGTCCCTTCTGAGCCGCGACCGTCAGGGAGCGGTGGCTCTGTCTGTCCCCGGTTTTTTCACAACCTTTCACAGAGCGGTGGCGGGCCCCCCCTCGGGACCGAGCGCCGGCTTGTGACGCCCGCTGCACCCACAAAAGTCGCGAATTCTGTTTTGCGGCGCACAAGTGCACCCCTCATTCTCCACCAACCGGACGTGAGTGGAGAGTGCTATACTCCGGGCAAATTCACTGTGGTCGGTCTGCCGGACCAAATAAAGGGGATCAAAATGCGCCTGTTCCGTCTAACACCCGTTTTTCTTTTGCTATTCGCCAACCATTCGTTCGGTCAGACATCGGCCGGCGCCCTCGTCGGTCTGGTGCGCGACCCCGCGGGAGCGGCCATTCCCGCGGCCGCCATCACCGTCACCAACACCTAGACCAACGTCGCGTTTAACATCCAGACGGACGGCGCGGGCAACTACTTCGTGCCTTCCCTGCTGCCGGGCACCTACTCGGTGGTGTGCGCCCACGCCGGCTCTAAGAAGGTGACCGTGGAACCGGTGGTCGTGAGCGTAAACCAGACCGTGCGCGTCGACCTGAACTTGCAGGTCGGGGACGCCACCGAGTCCATCACCGTTCAGGAGTTCTCCACGCTCATTCAGACCGACAACGCGACGATCGGACAGGTGGTGACCAGCCGGCAATTGACGGAACTGCCCCTCAACGGCCGCGACTTCCGGAGCCTTCTTCGGCTCAATCCCGGCGTCACGGAACCGCAAGGCGGCATCAGCGTCACCGCCTCCATCCGCCGCCAGGGGTTCAACGACGGCATCAAGAACGTCAGCATCAACGGCGCGCGCCCGTCGTCGGTCACGTATCTGATTGACGGGGTCTCCCTGAACGAACCGCTGTTCCAGTTTCCGAGCCAGATTCCTCCGATCGAGGCGGTTGAGGAATTCAAACTCCAGAATGCCCTGTATCCTGCGGAGTTCGGTATGGGCGTGGGGCAGGTCAGCATCGCGATGAAGTCGGGTACGAACCAGGTCCACGGATCCCTTTTCGATTTTCTCCGAAACGACAAGCTGCAGAAGTTCCATCCCCGCTTCCACACCAAGACCCCGCTCAAGCAGAACCAGTTTGGCGGGGTGGTGGGCGGCCCGGTGTACATCCCCAAGCTCTACGACGGGCGGAATCGCACGTTCTTCTTTGGCAGCTATCAGGGAGGCCGCCGCGTGATCGGTAGTGTTGGGGTGGCGCAGGTCCCGACTGCCGCGGAGAAGTCCGGAGATTTCAGCAACTGGCCCACGCAGTTGTTCGATCCCTTCAGCGGCGTCCTGACGCCGGGCGGCGCGTTGCCGATCGCTCGCCAACCGTTCGCGGAGAACAAGATCCCTGCCAACCGCTTCGCTCCGCAGAGCAGTGCGTTGCTGAAGTATTGGCCGGATCCCAGTCAGCCCTGCCGTACGCCCTGCAACAACTACTCGGCCAGCACCAGCACGCCCGTCAACATGGACCAGTACACCGTCCGCGCGGACCACAATTTTTCGGCGAACGACCGGTTCTTCTGGCAGTTCCTGAAATCCAAGGAGACCGCGCCGATCCCTTCAGTAATCCCTCTGTCCGGCGTCGTTACCGCGCAGAGCAGTTGGATGACGTCGGCTCAATGGACGCACGTGTTCTCCCCCCGCCTGGTGAACGAACTGCGCGCTGCCTATAACCACTTCAAGTTTGACCAGAACTTCGAGACCAATGGCCTTGGCACGGTGTACTGGAGAGACATCGGCCTGAAAAATCTGAATCCCAACTATCAGGCGTTGCCCGCCATGCTTCCGGGCACACAGTACATCAACATCGGTTATGCGGGATCGGTTCCTTTTTATTCGCGAACGGATACGCAGCACTATGTGGAGCATCTGACGTTCACAGCCGGCAAGCATAGCTTCAAGGCTGGAGTGGATTACCGCCGGTCCCGCACTCATCGCCTCGGCGGGTTCCAGGGCAACGGCATCATCAGCTTCAATGGAGCGTACTCGGCCCGAAATCCCACGGTCGCGCAGACCGCCGGGGCGGCGAATACCGGGAATGGCTTCGCCGACTACCTGATGGGCTACGCCAGCCTGGCGGCCGGCACGCCCTTCGAATCCGATTCCGGCCGTCTTTGGAATTCCGACGTCAACCTGTTTGTGCAGGACGACATCCGCCTGACACCGCAACTGACGTTGAATGTCGGGATTCGCTGGGAGTATCGCGGGCCTTGGAACGAGAAGTCCGGCGGCGGGAAGATCTTCGACTATAACTTCGCGGGCGGGCGCGCGCTCTACAAAGACGAAGCCTTCGTCAAGGCGGTGAACAGTCCGATCTTCGCCAGTTGCTGCTCGTCGGCCAGCGTCTACGAAGCCCAGAAGAAGAATTTCGCGCCGCGGTTCGGCCTGGCGTGGCGGCCTCTTTCCGGCAGCAACCGCATGGTGGTCCGCGCCGGCTACGGCATCTACTACGACATCCTGCACCGCTTCTACGACACGCAGCCGTACTCGATCAACATTCCCTTCATCCTGCCGGCTCTGCCCGCCGTGAACGGGTTGGAGACCGCGCCTCCTTTGGACGTGCGCAACCTGTTCCCCGCGCCTTTGCCGGTCGCGACGCGCGAGTTTGTAGCGCCGTTCTGCCAGGGCCCGGCCACCGAGTCCACCGACCCGGCGACCGGGAAGATCACGGTTCGCAACCAGTGTTTCGGAACCGGCGTGCAATATGCCAACGCGACCAACCCGACGCCCTACACCCAGAACTGGGGATTGAATCTGCAGTTCGAACCGCGCCAGCGGATGCTGTTCGAGATCGGCTATCAGGGCAGCCATGGTCTCCACGCCCAAAGTTTCTATCACGCCAATCAGGCGGTGCTTCCGGCGACCGCCGGCAATCCGAATAACGGCCTGCGCTTTGCCTCGCAGTGTCCGGCGGGAACGTTCCCAACCACGTGTTCTCCCATTCAGAGCCGCGTGCCTTATTCGAATTTCTTGCCGCAGCTTTCCACGTACGTGAACGACAACAACGCGATCTATCACGCCATGACGATGAAGCTCGAGCAGCGCTTCAACAACGGCATTCAACTTCTCGCGGCGTTCACGTGGAGCCGGACCATTGACGCCGTTTCGGAGATTCAGACACAGGGCGGAACCCCTCGATTGTATCCGCAGTACAACTACCGGCGCGATCTGGAGCGCGGCGTCGCCAACTACGATCAAACCCGGCGTTTCGTAACCAGCGTGCTCTATGAACTGCCGGTTGGAAAAGGAAAGGCTCTCCTCAATCGCGGCGGCCCCGTGGATTGGTGCTGGGAGGGTGGCAGGCGAATACGATCGTCACGCTGGCGGACGGCCTGCCCTTCACCGTCGGCTGCTTTTGCGGCGACCGGGCCCAGGTCGGCAACGATCGCGACGTGCATCGCATGAATGTCGTGGGCAATCCGATGCCGGATGATTTCGAGAAAACGATCTTCCGGCAGTTCAACACTGCCGCGTACCAGACACCGGCGCTCGGTACTCTGGGTTCGTCCGGACGGAATACGTTGCGGGCGCCCGGCCAGAAGGCGGCCGATCTGTCAATATTCAAGAACTTCCGGTTCAACGAACGGGTCAACGTGCAATTCCGGGCGGAAGCGTACAACCTGATGGCAAGCTCTTACTATACGGTGATCTATCCGCAGCTCAACGCGACCCAGACCAACTTCGGGTCGCTCGTCCCGGTGGGCGGCAACAAGGGCAACCTGTTCAACCCGCGGATCTACCAGATGGCGCTGCGGCTGTCGTTTTAGCAGGTAAACGAGCCCACGGCGTAAGCCGAGGGCTCCTTCAGAAGCCGCGACCGGAAGGGAGTCCCCATGAGCCTGCGGCCAACCAAAGGTGATGAAAGTTGGGCGAGAGGGTGGCGCGGCCCTCCAGTGGCGCCGGGCGACGATTTTTTTAGCCCGGCGCAGCCGGGTCCCTGCTGTACGCGCCCGCCGGGCGACAAAAAACGTCGCCCGGCGGCACTTTCAAGGGAATCCCCATGGGCCTGCGGCCCACCAAAGGGGATGAAAAACGCGCTTGCAGCCCCGAGCGTAAGCAAGGGGGTCCCTTCCCGCGCGCCAACGAGTTCACGGCCCAAGAACGGTTTTTCGAGAGAGCGGACATCCTGATTTCCGCACGCCGTGCGGTGGCATGACGCACGCGCAGTCCGTTGACGCTCCGCGACCATGCCGGAGCGTGCCCGGCTGATGAACACATCGTCCCTCGCGACCGATCAGCCTCGGTCTCGCCACAGCAGTTCGGCGTCCGACCGCCGGACGTAGTTGGCGTCGAGCGCGGCAGGGTCGACGCCCGGAATCCGCTCCGCGAGTTGACCGATGGCTCCCGCGATCGTCCGCGGTGCGTGCGTGCGCGGGCAGGCCGCGAAGCGCGACGCGGCCAGTGCGGGCGCGAAGAAGTCCATGCTGGGAGAGACGAAGTCGTACGGTTCGTTCGGAAGGCTGGCGAGCCAGTCCGGAAGGTTCGTCACGGTTTCCTCGCGCACCAGACAAGCCTCATCGTCGTACACCGCGCCGTAGATCTCCCCGCGCCGGGCATCGAGAATCACCGCCCGCCGCCGTCCGGCGCCGAACGTCGAGAGGGCCTGAAGATTGGACACGCCCAGCACGAGACGGCCGTTTGCTTCGCCGAGTCCCTTCACGCACGCCAAGCCAACCCGGACGCCGGTGAACGATCCAGGGCCGGAGGCGGCCGCGAAGCAGTCGATGGCAGTGAGCGGCGTGTGCTGGCGTTCGAGCAGGCGCGAGATCTGACCGAAGAGAACCTGCCCGAAGCCTTCGGGCGAGTGCAGGGACACTTCGTCGACGATGACGCCTTGTTGGACCAGCGCCAGGCTGCCGAATTCGTGCGTGGTGTCGACGGCGAGAATCACGGTGCCAGTTGATAGATCCGGTCGGCCTGATAGACTTTGCCGTTGGCGTTCATCCCCGTGAGCCGCAGCAGCACGACGGCCGGGAGCTTTTTGGCGAGGTCGGGCGGCAGCCTGGCCTCGCCGCCGGCGCCGGCGGCAAAGAAGCGCGTACCTTGTCCTTCGGCGCTCACCTCCGCCGTCCAGAGGAATTTCATCGCGCGGGTGGCCCGGGTCTCCCGGCGGATCTTGGCTTTGTAGGGCACCGGTTTCGACAGGGAGAGCATCTCGGTGCTGGGCAGTTCAATCTCGTACGGGACTTTTTGCGGCGTCAGTTCCACCTCCTGGAGGGCCACCTTGCGGGCCTCGAACTTATACGATTTCCGCATGCCCTCCTTTCTGCCTTCGCGCGACAGATGCAGCACCCAATCGTGTGAGCTATCGGGCGGCGAACCGCTGAACCGTTCTCCTTTGAAGTCCTTCTTCTCGCGGATGAATTCCCCGGTCACCGGGTTGAACCACGCGACATCGTACGTCTTTTTCTCGACCAGGACTTCGACCGGGCCGGGCTTTTCGACGTAGACAATGTACTCGACGGTCTCGAGCGCCAGGGCGCGCCCGTTGTCGACGTCGAAGTACGGTTCCAGGTCCCAGAATCGGGTCTGCGACATGAAGTCGAACCACGCCGTCATCTGCCTGGCGCCTGGGGAATCGGCAAACTTCGCGTCGACCGGAGTCTTGCGGCCGCCATAGGTGCCGGTATTCCCGAACGTGACGTACTGCCCGTTCATGGTGGCATTCCACAGCCGTTTGCGGAACGTGCCGGCGTCGACGTGGTGGGTATGCGTCTTGCCGGCGCCTGAGTCTTCATAGGCGAACTCGAGGTTGACCTGCGGCAGGGCGAACAACTGGTGCTCGATCGCGCCGAGGGCATCGTCGGCGGACTGGTAGGCGATGAAGTTCATCCAGCCATCGTCGGAGAGCATGCTGGAAGTATTGAGCGTGTGGGTCGTCCGCGGGTGCTGGTAGGGGTCGAACTGCTGGATCCATCCGCCCACTTCCTTCATGAGCGCGCGTCCGTTCGAGTACTCCTGAAATTCCTGCACGCACTGCCACGTGATGTTAAACGGTGCATAGCGGGCCACCAGATAGCGGACAAAGCGCTCCCGGTCCTTGTAGTCGGGGAACAGGTTGGCGAGTTGATTCTGATCGCCGGCGAGAATCAGGTCGACCGTAATGCCCTTGCGGTTGAGGTAGACGATGCGTTCGTCCAGTTTTTGAAAGTGGCCGGGCGCGATCAGATCGGGTTTCAGAATGATGCGGGAGACGTTGTCATGCGAACCCAGGGCCAGGCCCCGAAGGTGGTTGAACTTCTGGGCCACGCGTGCGTCGGCAATGGTTCGGAACGCCGCGTCGTCGATCGAGGCGAACGTGTACATCGTGTCGCCCATCCAAAGATGGGGCTCGCCGTTGCCCTGATAGCGGAAGTGGTGCACGTTCGCGGTCTGAACAAAGCCGGGCGTTTCGGATTCGGTGGCCTGGATCTTTCCGGTCATTCCGTCAAAGCGCTTGAGGTTGCTGGTGACCCGGAAGTCCCAGTCGCCGGCGCCGGTGGCGGTGAAGCGAATCACCATGCGCCTGCCGCCGTCCCAGAAGGCGGGCTGGAGAAAGGTCCGGTGCCTGGGGCTGCGGAATTCGGCGTGGATCTGGACGGACACGTACGGATTCGGGTGAGCCTGCGCCTCGGCGGCATTCAACTCGAAGATGAGATCGCAATGGGTAAAGACGGGCGTTGGCGGGCATTGGGGCTGGGCGTAGAGCAGTGTCCCAGATGCCATCAGCAACCACAGGCGCATCATTCCTTCATTCTACGGTGACCGCATCCGGCGAAGCGGCCGGTACTCTAACTGAGCCGCGAGCGTCAGCGAGCGGTGGCGCGCCGGTCGAATCACATCGCGAAGCCAACCAGCGCCTGGTTTCGGTGACAGAATCGTAAGTGCTCGGAAAACCATGCAGCTTCCGGATTCCCTATATCTGCTCTTGCCGCTTCCGGCGGCGCAACCGTCGAGCAGTTGATCGATCAATGGGCAACGCCAACCCGCTCGCGTGACTGATCAGTTGTCAAACGGTCACGTTGGCGCCACCAACGCCACGGCCGTCAATCGGGCACTGTGGGATCTGTGGGCAGTTCAGCCGCTGGATTGCCATTTCCGCCGATTCCCCGCCGGTGCAGCGTCCTGCGCTTCTGCCCGCGGGTTCCGGGCGGCACGCATTTGGTCGTGGATCTGGCGGATGCGTTCGGCGACGTCCTTTCCGACCTCGAGAATCTCCGCAGGTACGCGGGGTTGCTCCCCGAGGTAGATGCGCAGTCCCACAGCAAGTGGCTCAAACACGCCAACGGCGGGGGAGGCTTCCAGCCGCAGAAGTGCGGCTCTGGCCTCGCTACCAGCCGCGGCAATCACCAACATACTGGAGGTGGCTGCGCGAAGGGATTCAACGGTGGCCGCAGCGTCGAGCAGCGGGTCAATAACGTCCAGTGCCTCACGGAACTTGCCGATCGACCCGAGAACGACGGTCAGTACCCCTGAGGTAGTCCGGGTAGGACGCTTGGAGAACGCCTCTCGCGCCCAGATCTCTACCTCGGGAGGAAGGACATTGAGACCTAAGACGACGATGTGGGAAGAGACGGCCGCGAGCACGGCCGGATGCCTCCCGGACCTTTCGATCCAGCGCTCAGCAACTTGTAAGAGCGTTTCGATATCGGAGTATTCCTTCAAGCGTTCGAGTAGAAACTCTAGAGCTTGGCTTTCTTGCTCCGAATCAAAGGCCAAAACCCGCAGGAATGCATCCTCCGCTTCCCGTTTCCGTTCTTGGCCGCGCAGGAAGATCCCCAACGCGGTCCACCCACGAAGGGATTTCGGATTGATCTCTACTACCCTGCCGAGAACATCCTCGGCTTCCATCAACCGGTTCTGCTGGACCAGAGCCTCCCCTAAACCAAGCCAAGCCGACTCAAACCCGGCATCAACTTCAGTTGCCTTGCGATACAAAATCTCGGCTTCTTCCCATCGGTTCTGCCTGGCAAGTAACTCGCCCAGATCGTGCCAGGCCCAATCCAAATTCGGATCAGTCTCTGTCGCCCTTCGATACTCTTTTTCAGCCTCATCCAGGCGGTCCTCTTCAGCCAGCAAGCAACCCAGTCTGTAGCACGCCCAGGCCGAGGACGGGTCTGCCGCAATCGCCTCCCTGTATGCGACTTCAGCCTGAATAAGAAGGTGTTGCTGCTTATAAAGGTCGCCCAGACCGATCCACGCCCAATCGAGGTTGGGATCGACAGCGATCGCCCGTTGGTATTCTTGCTCAGCCTCACCAGTGCACCCCTGCTTTCGTAGGAGTTCACCCAGCCGGAACAAGGGCCAACCTGAACTGGATTTGTGACGGACAGCTTGACGAATTACCTGCTCGGCCTCGACATACCGGGCCTGTCCTTCCAGTTCACGTGCAACCTCGAGCAACTTCCACGCATCCTGCCCGACAAGTGATTGGATTGCCTCGGGGATATCGGGGAGTGCAAAGAAGACCGGGGGCGTCTTGTGTAGAATTTCAGGGCGAACACTTGGTGGTAATTGAAGAATGATCTCCCTGTAGGCCAGATAGTGATCAGCCCGGCTGCCTTCCGGTAGTGCGCATGCTTCGCTGGTGAATGCAGACACAACGTGAGTGAGGTCGCTTGTTTCGTAGAACGCCACCATGAAGCTGACTGCGGCATGGACGCGCCCGGCGGCATCGCCACGCCGGCGCATGAGGTAGTAGATGTTGTACAACCGCTCGGCCGCCTGATACAATTTCCTGCGCGGTCGTTGCTCCACAACCTGAACCGCTCCGCGCGTACAGAGCCGACCCAGAAGGGCACTGACTTCGTTGACGGGCAGCCGGATCGCTCTCGCAAGTTCGGACGCGGTTGCCGGAGCCCAATATTCCAGGAGACCAACAAAGACCTTACGTTCCTTCGCCGCGAGGGAGTCCAGGTGCCCCTTGAAATAGTCCGTGTGGTCGTCGATGAGGTGCTCCAGTTGTGACATCAACTCACGAAACGAAAGCTGAGCGGCGAAGCTGGCGAGTATGGTCAGCAGACGCGGACTGCCGCCCGTGAGGATCTGAATGGCGCGCATGGGCCCCGTCCCGGCGTCCCGCTGTGTTACGGCCTGCCACAGGACCCTGCTCTCTTCCCGCGGCAGTGGTTCGAGTTGGTGGATCGAGAAAAGTTCGAACCACGCGTGCCCTACATTGCTGATCCCTGTAAACCGGCTAGTGGCGGTGGCCAGCAGCATGATGCGCGGCTCGTTCAGAAGAGTGTGACGAATTTGCCAGGCATCGTCAGGCGTGATCTGCTCGCACAACATGTTCAGGTTCTCTACGATCAGCAAGAGCCGCTTGCCGCGGCTGTCGGCAAAGTCCAATAACTGGGCCAGCGACCGCTCGCGCAGGCGGGCTTCATCCAGCTCGCCGCGAAGTTCCTGAACCGCGGCAGCCAAAGTACGTGCGCCGGCCTGATCGGCCAGGTGAACGAGAGCTTCCAGCCAAAATTCGCCGGGAGACCCGACCTGATAGCTCTCCTCGCCAAAGACGATAGGAAACCAGCAACGGTGATAGACCTCATTGCCGCGAACCTCCGCGGCTACGCGGCGCGCCAGCATGGTCTTTCCGATCCCTCGCGGGCCCACGATCAGAAGATGGCGGTTGCAGCCCGGCCCGGCATTCTCGCGAAGGGTCTCCAGAATCAGGTTCAGGGATTCTCGCCGAACCACGAAGGCGCGGGTCAATTCGCCGTCTGAGAGAAAGCCCGGGTTGTACTTGATGGGCAGGGTGGCCATGTTCACACCTGTCGTTCGGCGACGGGCACGTAGCCAAACTCGAAGCGCGCTTTCCACCAGCTTCGAAGAAGATCCGATTCGAACCGGTAAACGTTGTCCCGGCTTCGCAGATAGCCGTCGTGTTCCAGGATTCCGAGAACGTCGCGGAGCGGGGTCGCCCATTCGTCATCGAAATACTCCTGCGCGAGGGTCGCCGCCGTCCCTGCCGTGAGGCTGCCGGTAACCGCCACTTCCGTGAGAAGATCTA
This sequence comes from Bryobacteraceae bacterium, assembly GCA_046160045.1. Lineage (GTDB taxonomy): Bacteria > Acidobacteriota > Terriglobia > Bryobacterales > Bryobacteraceae > CAZGUX01. The sequence goes on along the minus strand of JBJXGR010000159.1, from coordinate 980 downwards.
AAGCCAGCAGGTCGAGATTGGGGCCCAGAACCGTTTTGAGGCGCTCTTCCAGGTGACTCAGTTCCGCGTGCCCACGGATTCCGAGCATGGAATGCTCAAACACTTCGCCGACCATCGTGCGTGTGACTTCGCTCGTCTTCCGCATTCGCGCAGCTTGGTAGACGTGATCGAAGAACATCTGGACGTGGTGCGGAATGTACGAGCCCAGCAGGTCGAGTATGTGTTCAACTGCATCCGGCAGCAAAGTGATCTTGTATTCCTCGGCCAGCGCGAGCAGGCAGCCTTTGGCCACGTCTCTACTCCACGGCCCGAGGTGAAACGGCGTCAGGTGGTTCAACGTCGCGCTGAGACCGGCCCTTCGAGTCAGTGGCTCGAGCCCGATGGATCCCGTGAGCACCATACGGATTTTGGCCTGGTGGCGGATGCCGTTCGCCCGCAACCACGACAGAAACTGGTCGACGGAGTTCCTCCGTTCCGCCGTGATCTCGTAGTCCTCTCCGCGCAGAAGCCGGTTCACGAGAGTAGCGACCTCATCGAACAGGAGAACCACGGGCTTCTCGTGGCTGGCCAGGATCCCGACGAGCCTGTCTCCCTTGGCCTGCCAATTCCCCGCATTGAGGCCTCCACGAAGCACGATGCTAACTTCATCGATCTTCACCGACTCCACTGTCCCGCCCAGAATGTTCTCGAAGATGGCCGCTACCTTGTTCCAGACCGGTTTGATGGGGTGGGCGGCAATGCTCAACTCGACGATCGCGTCCGCCGGACTTACTGCCTTCTCCAGATCGACGTACAAGCACAGAAACTCATCCTCAAGCCGTCGGGCCGCTTCCTTCATCAGGCTGGTCTTTCCGATTCGGCGAGGCGCCGCCAGCAGAACGTTGGCCCCTTCCCGGATTCGTTCCATCAGGAGTTCGACCTCTACCTCCCGGTCCCAGAACTGATCGCCAATCACCCAGTTTCCGGTGGCCCTCTTTAGC
>JBJXGR010000158.1:0-3014 GCA_046160045.1 Bryobacteraceae bacterium | reverse complement strand
TAACACCGGACGCTTGGCATCGGAGGTGTTCCCGATGCCCTGGACCGAGCAAAATCTCATGGACGTTCGTATGTGTTTCGTGGCTGCGTATCGCCGCGGTGATGCCTCGCTGAGCGCGCTTTGCGCGCGCTACGGCATCAGCCGGGGGACGGGGTACAAATGGCTTGAGCGGTATGAAGAGTTTGGTGCGGCCGGGCTGGCGGACCGGAGCCGTGCGCGGCTTACACAGTCACTGGCCATACCGCGCGAGACGGCCGGGTTGTTGTTGGCGTTGCGTGAGCAGCGCCCGACGTGGGGACCGCGGAAGCTCCTGGTCGTGCTCTCGGGCGAACATCCTGAGGTTGTCTGGCCCGCGGCCAGCACGGTGGGTGATTTGCTGCGCCGGGAGGGCGTATCGGCGCGCCGGCGCCGCGGTCGGCGATCTGGTTCACCACCGCCCGTGTTGTTCGAGGCCTCGGCGCCGAATGAAAGCTGGGCGGCCGACTTCAAAGGTTGGTTCCGCACGGGCGATGGAGTGCGCTTCGAGCCGTTCACGGTGACCGATGGATATAGCCGCTACATCCTGGCACGGAGGGGCCTGTGAGGCGGTGGCGCGCCTGACGGCGCAGGATGTCATTCCCGTTCTGACGCGCCTGTTCCAGAAGCATGGGCTGCCGCGAGCGATACGGACCGACAACGGCAGCCCCTTCGCCGCCCGCCGCGGGCTGGCCGGGCTGACACGTCTGTCGGTGTGGCTTTTGACGCTGGAGATCTGGCCCGATCGGATCGCGCCCGGCCGTCCGGACCAAAACGGCCGGCATGAGCGCATGCATCGTGTTCTCCGCGAGGATGCGGCGGCCCCTCCGGCGGCGACGATGGCGGCCCAGCAGGCGGCGCTCGACATCTGGCGGAACGATTACAACACGCTGCGTCCGCATGAAGCCTTGGGCCAGCGGTGTCCGGCGTCTTTGTATCTTCCCTCGCCCCGCGCCTGGCCCGTGGAGATCGCGGCCTGGGATTATCCGGCGGACCACCATGTCAGGCGGGTAGCCAAAGACGGTTACATCAAATGGCGCGACGGGCGGATCTATCTCACCGAGGCGTTGCGAGGGGAAACCATCGGATTGGCCCGCCATGACGATGGCGACTGGCGGATCCGCTTTCGAGGCTTCGATCTCGCGGTTCTGAGTGATGCCTTGAATGCCATTATCCTTACCGGCCTGTCCCGCACGGGATCATCCAACCCCGCGCCGGCCGGAGCGTGACGAGGGAAAGCGCTCGGTTGCTTCGCTCATCAAGGGGCTGACGTCCGCCGGCCCTCTCCAGGGTGACGGTGCAGGGGGCCGCCCTCAAGGACGCTTCGCGCCGCTGCGCGGTGGCCTCGGAAGAACGAGGCCATCCTTGACCGCGGCCCCCTGCACCGTCCGAAGGATGTTCAGGCCGGGACGAAGAAACAGCGCGTCAGCCAAACCAAGAAACGCAATTGGCGGTGCTCGGTCACGTTTATCCGCGCCACTGGACATGCCGGCCAGAGGATGGATTCTGTTACCCATGTGCCCGGTCTAAAATGTTCACCATGTGCCCGGTTGAAGAGGGCCGCGCCCCATAGGCATCAGGATATGCGTCGCCGGGAGAAAAAATCATTCGGTACGACGCGGCCGAGTACGATTCTTGGCGCGAATGCCCCTCTCCGCATCTCCCGCCTGGGACGCCTGGTCTGAACTTTCGGCTCGGCTTCCCTCCGATCTTGACCTGGTGCGCTCGGACGGACCCACGGCGCGATCCAACGCGCGCGCGGGGATGGGATCAACGACGGCACGACCCTGTTTCGCGTCAGCCTGGCGCGAGGGCCCGGCGGCAAGAGCCTCCCGGAAACCGCGCTCTGGGTCCGCCAGAACGGCCTGGCGGAGATCGGTGGCCAGGCGCTGAATGAGCGGTTGCATGGTTCGGTGGCGTTCCTGTCGGCGATCCTGCATCGTCTGCTCGCCGGTCGCCAGGCGGGGAAACAAGCAGGGAAAGCCTCGATCTGGGCGGGGCGGTGCCTGCGGATCGCCGATGGCAGCAGCATCAGCCAACGCGGCAGCAAAGGCACCGATTGGCGCATCCATGGAGTCTACGATCTCGGGCTGGGCGGCTTCAGCCATCTGGAGATCACCGATGTGCATGGCGCGGAATCGTTGCTGCACCGCGCACCCGCCGGCAAGGAGGTACTGATCGCCGATCGTGGCTATGCCAAGGCCAAGGCGCTACAGGCCTGTCTCAACCGTTCCGGGCCGCAGGGGCGCGATTTCATCGTCCGCACCGGGTGGCGCGCCTTGGTCCTGCGCGATCGAGACGGCGCCCCGTTCGACCTTATCGCCCACCTGGCAGAGATACCGGCCGGCGATACGCCGCGGGAATGGACCGTCCGCCCGGTGCTCGACGGCCGCAAACAGCCCGTCCTGCCGATGATCCGGCTCATTGCGCAGCCATTGCCGCCGGATAAGGTCGAGGCGGCACGCGTCAAACTGCGCCGGGCGGCAAGCCGCAAACAGGAAAAACTCGACCCGCGTACGCTGCTCGCCGCCGGCTTCATGGTGCTGACGACCTCTCTGCCGGACGACATCCCGGCCGAGGAGATCTGTGCCGTCTACCGCCTGCGTTGGCAGATCGAACTTGCGTTCAAACGGCTGAAGTCCTTGCTCCATATCGATCGAATACCCACCCGAACCACGGCGGGGGGCCTGAGTTGGCTTTACCCCCACCTGATCCTCACCCTGCTGACCGAAGACATGTGCCAGGATTTCCTGGAATCTTCCCCCTGAGGACCTGCTCACCGACGCCCGTTGCTCGCAGTGGCGGATTACCAAGGTCGCGATCGACGCTTTGGTCTGTGGACTGTCCGGACTTTCCATCGGCGCTATCCTTGCTGCCGATAAGACCGCGCATAATCTGCTCGCCGATACGAGGAGATCCCGCAAGAGGCAGAGATTCTGATGCTGTGATCGCTTATCCTGATGCCTATGGGGCTTTGCCCCTGGTCGGGGTCCGGGGCG
>JBJXGR010000157.1:0-7304 GCA_046160045.1 Bryobacteraceae bacterium | reverse complement strand
CTGACTCCATTGCTGAAGCCCCCGCTCGTTCGGCTACATAGTGAACAGGCAATTTACATGGTGAACTCCTTTCAGTTCACAAGATCAGCCAGGCTTATCCTGGTGTACCGACCGCAAGGGAGGGCTTGCGCTCCCCGACCGCAAGGGAGGGCTTGACTTGCCCCGACCGCAAGCCCTCCCTTGTGGTCGGGCCTCGGATCGGCGATCGACAGAATTGAATCACCGGTGAGAGAAAGCACTTCGTGCCCCCACATAGAAGGTGTGACGTACTTGATCACGTTTTCTTGCTACGGCGCACGCATACACGGGGACGCGGCGGGATCTGTTAACCGGGTTCAGCACGTTCCGGGCACGCCCACGCTGGAGGCCGATCCGGTCCGCGTGGCGGTCGAGCGGGGCCTGATGGCCCAGGCGCCTTACCAACTGGACGCAGCCCGGCGTGACTTGGTCTCCCGATCAGTTCGCGACGAGTGCGCGTATCGGAACTGGACGCTGCTGGCGCTGCACGCTCGCACCAACCACGTACACATCGTTGTGGCCGCGCCGCAGCCTCCGGAGAGAATACTGAACATTCTGAAAGCCTATGCCAGCCGGGCGCTGAACCGGGCAGGCCTGGACGATCCTGGCCGCAAGCGGTGGAGCCGCCACGGTAGCACGCGCTATTTGTGGAAACCGGAGGAAGTGGAAAAGGCGATCGCATATGTGGCCGATCGGCAAGGTGAACCAATGGCGGTCTATGTCAATGAGGACAGGTGATGCTATTCCGAGGCCCGACCGCAAGGGAGGGCTTGCGGTCGAGGGCACGCAAGCCCTCCCTTGCGGCCGGGCCTCGGATGCGAGAACTGCTAGAAGGTGAGCTTCAGTCCGAGCTGGATGTTCCTCGGAAAGTTCGACTGACCCGTCAACTTGGTGTAGTTGGGGCTGGTGATACCGGTATCCAGACCCCCGAACCACACGCGGTTGAACGCATTGATCATCTCGAACCGGAACTGGAGCTTGAACCGCTCCTTGTACACCGTGGTGTTCTTGAGGAACGCCATGTCCCAGTTATTCATGGCGGGAACCCGCAGGCCGCCCCAGTAGAACGGAAGGGTCCGCGCGGTGAAGGGCGGCATCACCACCAAGGAGGCGCCATTGAACCAGCGGTCGATGGTCGGGTTGTCGATCTTCGGACTGGTGCCGGTGGCCACGGCCGCGGGTAACCCGACCGCCTGCCCCGTCTGGTAGATGTACAGGCCGCTCCACTGCCATCCACCGATGATCTTGTTCACCGCGCCGATGCTCGATTTCATCGGCTTGCCATCGCCGAACGGAAACTCGTAAATGACCGCCGCCGACACCCGGTGCGGGTTGTCGAACTGGCCCGTCATCTGAGTGGTATCCCGATCACTGGGTTCCACGTAGCGCAGCTTCTCGAGCTGCTTGGAAAACGTATAGGCGAACTGGCCACTCAAGCCGTGGCTAAAGCGCTTGTTTGCGCCGAATTGAAGTGAGTGGTAATTGCTGGTCCCCCCCATCGTCCGGATGAGGTTGATGCTGGCGTAATGCGGGATGGGCATCAGCAACTGGGAGACCGTGATGGTATCACCCGCAAGGGCGCTTGGTTGGGGAATGAGTCCCTTGAACGGATTGGGGACTCTCGCGTTCAAGCGGGCGCCCAGCGAATAGTATCGCTGATCAAAGGTGCCCCCCGTCCCGTTCCCGCTACCGCCGGACACGATCCGGCCGCTGTCGCCGGTCCCCGTGCTCAGCAGCAATCGGCTGGCACGCTGGCCAACGTAGTTCACCTCGACCTGGAGACCGCTGGTGAGCTCATGTTGGAAGCCGAAGCTCCAGCGGTTGTTGCGGATGTTCTTGCGATCGTAGTCGTAGAGCGACAGGCTGTTCCCAAGCAGCGTCCGCAATCCCTGGCTGGAGCCCGTCGGCGGGGTCTTGCCATTTGGGAACGGATTGGAGAGGGTGTCCGCCGGGGTCAGTCCCCCATCCAGGGTCGAAACCATATCGGTCTGGTTCGAAAAACCGACGGAACTAACGAACGGTTGCCACCAGACCGAGTAGAAGATGCCGGCGCCGGTTCGAATCACCGTGCGAGGAAAAATACGGTAGGCCAAGCCGATCCGCGGCTGGAAGTTGGTCTTGTCGGCAATCACGTTGCGCCGGTTGTCCGGCGTCGCGTAGACCAATCCGCCCTTCACGTTGAAGTTCGCCGGGGCCAACTCGGTGATCGGGCTGGCAGCATAAGCCGCCTTGGCGGCCGCCTCGATGGGGTTGGCAACATTGAAATCCAATCCGAACGCGTTCTGGTTAAAGCGCTCGGTGATGCCTAGCATCAGGTCGTAACGCAAGCCGAGATTCAGGGTCAGTTTGGGCGTGATCTTGTAGTCATCCTGGATATACCAGCCATACCAGGGAGACTGCGGGGTGGTGGCCGCGTTGGTGCTGATGAAGCCGGAGCCGGGATTCCCTAGCAGAAAACTCGCGATTCCGTTGCCCAGGTTGTTTCCCGTCACAAACGCGTTCGGCTGAGTGAATCCGCGATTGGAGCTGTATTGGCCGGTCGGACGATTCGCGGGGATCGAATTGTTCTGCTTCACCTGGCCTTGGAAGCCGAACTTCATGTTGTGGCTGCCGGACATCCTCGTGACGCCTACGTTGTAAGAGTAAGTATTCGTGTGCTCGAACCAACGGCCCTCCGAGGCGCCGATATAGTACATGTCCTGGTTGTCGAACCGCGGGAAAGTCCGTTGTTGCATCACGCGCACCAGCGCCGAGGGGAAACCGAGCGTCCCCGGATCGAACTCAGGGTGAATGCCTTGTTGCGTCCAGCGCGTGAAGCCCGCCTGACCCGTGATGACCGTGGTGGGGCTAAGGACAAAGGCGTCGCTGAGACCAATGGAGGTCTGAGCACGGTTGTTGCCTTCCAGAGCGCCCACTCCTTCGCCGCCGATATCCCAGGGAGCTGGGCTACCCGGAAAGCCCTGATTCTGCGACCAGCGGACAAAAAACCGGTGCTGCCGGAAGTTGGGATCGACGCGCACCGAGTAGTTCTCGCCACCGTAGGGAGCCGGCACTTCGCTGAAGTAGTTATTGGCCTCAGTAAAGGGTTCGCCAGGCTGGTTCGCGGTGGGGTACCGGCTAATCACGTTCCTCGCGATGGCATTGAGCCGTGCGGCGGGAATCCGGTTCTGCGGGAAGAGAGTGCGGTTCCCTGCCGGCGTTGTGGTCAAAGGATCGGCAATCTGGAACGGAGTCCCGGCCGCGTTGAAGGTCTGTGAAAAGTCTCCCTGGCGCTGCAACTGCGTCGGTACCGTAAACCGATACTGTCTTGGCGTCTTCTGTCGAAGACCCTCAAAGTTGAAGAACCAGAAAACCTTGTTCTTCACGATGGGCCCGCCCGCGGTCAGGCCAAACTGGTTGAACCGGAAGACGGGGCGTTTGGCGCCGGCCTTGTTCGAGAAGAAGGCGTTGGCGTTGAGCTTGTCGTTGCGGAAAAACTCATACAGGTTGCCGTGGATTTCATTGGTGCCGCCCTTGGTGGTAATGTTCACGTACATTCCGCCGCCATGCCCGTACTCGGCGTCGAGAGCATTCGTCTGGACGGTAAACTCTTCCACCGCGTCCACACCGGGGATGTACGCCACGCGGTCCGACACGTTGTTGGGGATGCCGTCCATCAGAAACTCGTTCGTCCGGTTGTTCGCTCCGGAGGCCGATGTATAGGAATAGCTGTCGATGTCGATCAGTCCGTTCGATCCACCGCTGGGCGAATTATTCGTGATCCCCGGCGACAGGTTGATCAGCATGAGTACATTGCGGGCCAGCAAAGGCATATCCGTGATGACTCGCTTCTCAACGTTCCGGCTGACGGCGGAAGTGGAGGTCTCGAGCAGCGCAGCCTGAGCCGTCACCTCGACCGATTCGCTGACTTGGCCTAACTCCAGGGAGAAATCAGCCGTCGAGCGAATGCCGGTCCGAACTAAGATCTGTTGAGCGCCTTTCTTGAATCCGGTTTTCTCGGTCGAGACTTCATAGCGGCCGGGATTGACCAGCGGGAAGAAGAAGTACCCGCTTTCATTGGTGTTGGCATCCCTGGCGACTCCGGTCTCGATGTTCTTCAAAGTGACCTTGGTGCTGGCCAGCAGGGCGCCGGATGGGTCTTTGACGGTGCCGTCGACGGTACCGACGGGCAACACTTGGGCTGACAGCACGGCGAACAGCCCGGCTAAGATGAGGCAAAGCGATAATTTTCGAAGCATACTCCCTCCCTCAAACGACGTTGTAAAGTGCGGCGGGCGCCAGGCAGGCGCGCAGCGAGCCGCGGGATCGCCGGCGGAAAGCGCCGGCAACCGGCATCGGGGTAAAGACCACGGCTCGGACGAATCTCATTCCTGGTCCCCAAAAAAGTGCGTTGCCGAATCTCACCCAAGGGAACGCCACGAGGTCGTTCACGTTCGGCCACACGTCCAGCCGATCGCCGCCACCCTGCCCGCAACGGAAAGCGCGGCTTTCTGTGACGTGCAACCTGTCCAGATCGCAGACTCGTGAACGTTCACTTGTCGTTTGCGTACCCACCTGAGCAATTCAGCAACTCATACATATACCAACCAATCAGCGGAGTCAATCCACCCCTGCTGAGAAAGTCAACAACCTGGTGTCGCCGGGAGACCCGTTGTTCACCCGGCCGGGGTCCGGTCCGCCTGATGTGCGCATCGGCCGGATGGGATTCCTCATTGAGCCGCATCGGGCTTAGATAACTGTCGACAGTACAGTATCCTATTGAGTGACCGCTGAGTCTTGCGTGCAATTCCATCTGGGGGGATCGCGATGAAGAAAGTCGCCCTGGTCACCGGGAGCCGCCGGGGCATCGGGCAGGCGAGCGCCGTGGCGCTGGCGCGGCAGGGCATGGATGTCGTGATCTGCGATGTGGCGGACGAAGCTGCCGCAACGTTGGAGGCGATCGAGAAGACCGGGCAGCGCTGCCTCTATCAACGATGCGATGTCGGGGACCGGGCCCAGGTGGAGGCGCTGTTTGCCGCCGCCGTCGAACGCTTCGGCCGCATCGATGCCGTCGTCAACAACGCGGCGATCAATATCCGCAAGGCGTTGGTCGACCTGGAGGTTGAGGACGTGGAACGGGTATGGGCTGTCTCGCTGTGGGGCGTGTTTCACGCGAGCCAACTCGGGGCGCGGCAGATGGTGAAACAGGGCGAAGGCGGATCGATCGTCATGATCAGCTCCGTTCATGCCGACCGGGCCTACGCCCGGTCGACCGCGTATAACGGCGCGAAAGCGGCGGTGAATCAGATGGCCAAAACCTGGGCCGTGGAACTGGCGCCGTCGCGGATTCGCGTCAACGTGATCGAACCGGGCTGGACGGATACGCCTGGCGAACGCACGTTCTACACCGAAGAGCAGATCGTCGAAGAAGGGCGCAAGCTGCCCCTGGGCCGTCTCGGCAGGCCGGAAGAAATCGCCGACGCGGTGGCGTTTCTGGTTTCCGAAAAGGCGTCCTACATCACCGGCAGTATCCTCCGAGTGGATGGAGGGATTGTTCTGCCGCGCTGAATGCGGTATCAGGGAGTACGCCGATGGCTGCGATCAAAACACAGACCGTGCCCGCGCTGGACCGGGCGTTGTCGATTCTGGAGATCCTGGCTCAATCTCGCGCCGGGCTAACCCTGCCTGAGTTGGTGGAGCAGTTGCACCTGCCGCGAAGTTCGGTGCATTACCTGCTGGTGACGCTCGAGCGGCGGGGCTATGTCTTCCGCAGTGAGCGGACCAGCCGTTATCTGTTCGGCTCCAAGCTGCTGTCGCTGGCCAGTTCGGCCATGAGCCGGACCTATCTGCGCCAGGTGGCGGGCCCGTATTTGCAGGAACTCGTCAACCGCACCCGGCTCACGGCGCACCTGGGCATCCTCGAACAAGGCCAGGCTGTGGTGATCGCCAAGTGCGAGCCCCTTCGGGACAACCGCGTGACCACCTGGGTCGGCAAACGGATGGACGTGCATTGCACCGCGCTAGGCAAAGCGCTGCTCGCGCACGTCGACCCCGGCGCGACCGAGCAGATCATCTGCGAGCACGGGCTGCCGCGCCGGAACGAACACACCATCTGCTCGGTGCGTCGGCTGCGCGAGGAGCTGACACGGATCCTGCGCGTCGGCTACGCTCTCGACGACGAAGAGGACGAGCTTGGGTCGCGCTGCATCGGCGTCCCGCTGTTAGCCCAGGACCGGCGCGGTCTGGCCGCCATCAGCCTCGCCGGCAGCATCTCGGAGATCGATCCGGCCAACGTGCCGGAACTGGCCGAGGCCCTCAAGGCAACCGCGCGCGCGATTGTGTCGGCCCTCTCCCCGGAACGCCGGCCATCGGATAAACTGATGTACTTCGCCTGATCGCCCAAATGGAAAGAGGTTGACCGTGCCCGACGCCGCCGATTGGCAGATTCTCGATTCCGACCGTGAGTTCTTCGCCCGCGAACTCGATTCTTTCGTCCCCCAGCGTGTCTTCGACGCGCATGCGCACCTGTACGACATGGACCATTTCAACGGCGACCTGCCAGTGGCCACGCGGACAGGACCGCGCCGCGCGACCATGGCCGAGTTCCTCTCGCGCATCGACCAGATCCATCCCGGCCGCCAATGCGACGGCCTCTTCTTCGGGTTCCCCAAGATCGGCTCCGACATGGAAGCGGCCAATCGCTTCCTGGCGGCGGAAGTGCGGACCCGCCCGCAGTCCCGCGCGCAGATGCTGATCGAGCCCGCGATGGACCCGGAGTACATCCGCGAGACGGTGAAGCGCGAGGGGTTTGTAGGCCTGAAGTGTTATCACGTCTACTCGGTCAGCAAGCCGACCTTCGAGTCGCCGGTTCAGGACTTCCTGCCCGAGCCGCACGTGCGCCTCGCTCACGAAGAGGGCCTCTCCATCACCCTTCACATGGTGCGGGCGCGTGCGATGGCCGACCCTCTCAACCAGGAGATCATCCGCGCGTGGGCATTGAAGTACCCCAACATGAAATGGATCCTGGCCCACGCCGCGCGCGGATTCAATCCGCATCACACCATCGAAGGCATCGGCGCCCTGAAGGGCCTTCGCAATGTCTGGTGCGACACCAGCGCGGTGACCGACTCCGGCGCGTTCGAGGCGATTGTCCGCACTCTCGGAGTGGACCGCCTGATGTACGGCGCCGATTTCCCGATCTCCCATTTGCGCGGCCGCTGCATCGCCATCGGCGACACGTTCCACTGGCTGTCGCGGGACAACACGAAGTTCGAAGCGAACTATGCCGACATGACGCCCGGGCTCAT
>JBJXGR010000156.1:0-8343 GCA_046160045.1 Bryobacteraceae bacterium | reverse complement strand
CTCGCCGCCGCGTTCGTCAACATCCGCATCCGCGATGGCGTCCTTTCCCTCGACCCGGGAGGGGATGACTTCGAGGTCGGCGTCGATATCGTCCGCTTCGACAGCGTCACCTCCGTGCGGGCGGAGGCGCCCCTGGTTCTGACCCGGAATCACGAGGAATCGAACCTCAACTCCAAACCGGCGGGCGCTCGCGCGGTGATGGTGAAATACCCGGCGCGGGGCGGCTTCGTGCCCCTGGGGGCCAGGCATTCCGACGGCTCGCCCCATCCGCTGGCCGGCACGGGCTTCGCCATCAACCAGGCCATCGCGCGGCGCATCGGACCTTCCGGCTCTCTTTACCACGAGGTCGGGACCTTCGCCCCTGAGGAAGGTTACAGCTATTACGAGGTTCATCAACTCGCATACGACGGCAGCGCTCTTCGGGTGACCGCGACCGAGCGGGTCTTCGCCGGCGACCTGCTCGCCGGGTGGCGCGTCACCGGAGAAGGGCTGGCGAACGCGATTCCCGACGGCAACGACTTCCTGGTGGGGATGTCGGCGGCAAAACCCGGAGTTGAGGCGGGGGCCGGTGTCATGCGCTGGAAACACGACGGCAAGAGATGGGTCCCCACCGAGTTTACTCCCGTGACCGCAGAAGACCGGTCGAGCGAAGCGAGCCTGGTGCGGGACCGCGACGGCTCCCTGCTCTTCTCCGCGCGCGCCCCCGGCGAACCGGACTATCATGACGCCCGCGTATGGCGTTCCGGCGACAGAGGCGGCACGTGGACGAAGGTGATTCACGTGCGCGGCATCATCTCCAGTGGGCCGATCACTCTGAACGAAGCAGCCGATTCGACGTTGTACATCGGCGCGAATCTCTACCAGGTGCCGTTCGAACCGATCGCCGGGCGGTTCCGGGTGCCCAAGGACCGCGCGGGAAGAGTTCGCGGCGGTGGATGGACGCGCAAGACGCTCTGTCTTTGGCCGCTGAACCGGGAGCGGAACGGGCTCGATCCGCCGGTCGTGGCCAGGGATTGCGATGCCGAGTTCGGCCCGCCGCCGGGCGGGTCGATGTGGCGGGTCGATCACCCGTCGTCGGCAAACGTCCAACTGGCGGACGGCGAGTGGCATCACGTGCTGGGCTATCGCATTCATGAAGACGTGGAGTCCCGGGGCGCGGAGCCACCGGCGCAAACCGGCACGTATCTGGAAGAGGTAATCACTCCGGGCAAGCCCGTCCCGCGCTGGCAGTTCTGATCACCGGCCGCGCCGGGGTGATCGGCGAATTGAAAAACGCGCTACAAACTGGGGGACTTCAAGGATTGCGCGTCGGCGGTGGCCGCCTGCAAGCGGATCGTGAATTCGGAGCCGGACCGTGCCGCGAGCGTGTAAGCGAGCGGTCCCGTGTTCGAATCCGGAATCTTGCGCCGGAAACCAGCTAACCCGTCAGCGCGAAGACGAATCGCTCCATCACCGTCCGGTCATCCGGCCGCGCGCTTCGAAGATCCCGGTCTGTGACGAAGATCAGTTCCAGGGCGTGACGGAGTTGCGTCCCCTCGAAGCGGGCTGCCGTATCCTGCACCGCCTCCGCCCGGGAGCCCCACATCGGCACGCCCAGCTTGGAGAAATGTCCCTGGATCTGACCGGACGAACGCAGGCCCGCCTCCCGCGCAATCAGCGCCATCCGGAACTGCGTCGAGAGGAACGCCAGAGCCAACGGCAGGTACTCGCCTTCGCGCATCAGCGTGTCGAGGACGCCCAGGGACCGGACGCGGTCCTTCCTTCCCAGCGCGTTGACCAGGGCGAAGATCGTGGTCGCCCGCGCGTCCGGCACCATCGACGAAATGACGTCGCTGTCCACCGGCGTCCGCCCGAACAGCCGCAGTTTCTCGATCTCCACCGCGATGCGAGCGACGTCGGCGCCGAGCGATTCCACCAGTAGGTCGAGTGCGGCGCGATCGATCTCGATCCCCGCCGCTTTCGCCATGGCGGCGGCTTCGGCCCGCGCCTCGGCGGTGTCGGCATGCCTCAGTTCCACGGCATCGGGAATCGTCTTGTAGAACTCGCGCACGCGTTCGAGTTTCTTCTTGTCGTCACCCTCAAATCCGTAGCGGGAGCAATCAAAGAGCAGGACAACTCCAGGGGACGGGTCGCGCAGATACGCGGCCAGCGCTTCGGCGCCGCCCTCGCGCCCGCCCTCCGAGTCTTCATCGTCAGAAGCCTTTGTGCGCGGCAGGGCGCTTTCCGCCTGGCTCACCAGGATCAGCCGGCGCGACGCGAACAACGACAGAGACCGGGCATCGTCGATCACCTCCATCAGGGAGACTTCGTTCAAGCCATGCCGGGTCAGACCTTCTTCGCGTTCCTCTTCGGTGAGCGCCTGATCCAGCAGGGCGCGGCGGCACCGGTCTCGCCAGTACGTATCGGGACCGAGAAACAGGTAGGCCGGCGCCAGGGCGCGCGCGATCTTGGCCATGAACTGCTGTGGGGTCATGTCAGAACATCTCGAGGACCGAGCTCACCAGGGTGCGCGCCACGTCGCGGCTCAACCGTTCGAGCGCGGGTTCGTTCTCTTCAAAGTACGCCCCTGGCGACACGCTGATTTCGTAACGCTCGCGAAACTCCAATTGAGGCCTCGAAAACAGCACTTTTCCGCTCTTGTCGCTCAGGGTCAGGGAAAGGCTCACCAGCACCTGGATTCCCGTGGCACGGCCCGTCTTCTGGTCGAAGATCGAAGCGAAGGCCTGGTACGAGATGAGAGTGCCCTGCAGCGTGGCGTCCGCCTGTTCGGGAGTGGACACGATCTGGTATCGCGTCCGGGTGATGAATTCGCGGGTGATCGCCGCGGGCAGCCGGTCGCCCAACTTGTAACGCGCGGTGCTGTTGTGGAAAGCCGGTACGGCGATGGTCCGCACCTCTTTGGGCAAGAGGTCCGCCCGTCCGGCGATGTGATAGCCGCAGCCCGACAGCAACAGACAGGCCGCGGCCACGTTCGTCAGGCGGATCACACCACCTCCTGCGCCACGGCCAGTGCGTTCTCCGCGGAGAGGCGCAGGTTGTCGGCCGCGGCCCAGAGCCAAAAGGCACGGGGCTGGTTGCGATCCCGGCGGATTCCGCCCACCGCCACCTCCGGCTGTCCGGCGATCCGCACGTTGGTCGGCGGTTCCAGACCAGCGCCGTACAACTCCACTCGATTGCCCTCCAGCGCGGCGGCGACTTCGTCCTCGCGGGTAGGCTCGGCGAATTCGACCCATAGAGAAACGGTATAGCCGTGGAATACGGGCGCCTGCAGCAGCCGCAGCGAAGGCATGGGCGCTCGCCATCCGGCCAACAGCGACGCGAGGTGCCGTTCAATCCGCAATTCGATCGACTCGAGCGATTCCGGGGCCTCCTCACCGAACGAGGCCAGCATGTTGAAGGCCGCCTGGGTGTCGTACACCTCGTGCGGCAGGCTGCGGAACGACAGCAGGCTGGCCGTCTGCTGCTGCAACTCGGTGAGTCCCTTCTGCCCCCGTTCGCTCGCCGGCTCGAAAACATGAGCCACCGAACGCGTGATCGGACAACTTTCGTGAAGGCGGCCGATCAGCAGCGCTAGGGTGACCGCCGCGGGGCTCGCGATCAGCGAAACGGCGTTGGCATCGAGCGGGGGAATATCGCGTTCCACGATCGGAGCGCGCAGCCGGGCCGCCGGGTGATCTTCCGCCGTATGCGTGACGTCGATGATCGGACAGCCAAGCTCCATCGCGAGCACGCTGCGAGCGGAGTCCGGCGCGCCCGCCAGCACCACCGCGCGGGCGCCGGTCAGCCGCTCTTTGCGGATTGGCGATAGGATCGCCGGCTCGTCGCCCTGCGCCGTCAGGCGTCCCGCCTCTTCGTCCACTTCCGTGAACAGTTCCAGATCGAGAGGCAGGTCGCCCGTCGCGCACACGTCGCGCACCTCCCGGCCCAGGAGCGTGTCGCTGCCGATCAGCGCAACCTTTCGCTTGGTTGAGGCGCGCACCGTCAGCTCACCTGGTGCTCCGGCTGCCGCTTGGCCGGCCGGAAATAGCGCCGCGCGATCCCGCCGATCCGGATCACGATCCCGCTGCCTACGTAGACAGCCGCCATCGCCATCAGGACGATCTGCGGATAGTGCCAGGTCAGATAGATCAGGCCGCCGAGAGCAATGATGGTCAGGGGCGAGCGCGGGCGCATCAGGGAGATGTCCTTAAAGCTGTAATAGCGCCAGGTGCTCACCATCAGAAATGACAGTAAGGCCAGCAGCCCCAGGAAGATCACGGAGTACAACCAGTAGGTGAGCGGCTGGCAGCCGAGGGCGTAGACGGCCGCCGCCACAGTGCCTGCGGCGGCGGGAATCGGCAGCCCGACAAAATACTTTCGATCCGGCCGGCCGGGATTCTTGGGCACGGGGTTCTTGGTCACGTTGAAACGCGCCAGGCGGGCCGCGCCGCACAACAGAAACATGAAGGCGCAGAAATAGCCCGCCGTCATCAGCTGTTGACGCAGCACGCCGCCGTACGGAGGCTCCAGGAAGAACAGGCCCCACGCCACTGCCAGTATCGCGGGCGCGATGCCAAAGCTGATCACATCCGCGAGCGAATCGATCTCCCGGCCGAATTCACTGGTCGTGTTGGTCATGCGGGCGATGCGCCCGTCGAGCCCGTCCAGGAACACCGCCGCGCCGATGGTCGAGGCGGCGAGTTCGAAATGCCGCTCCACCCCGGGAGAGCGCGTGGCCGCCAGCATCGCGCCTTCGAACGACTGCACCACCGAAATGAACCCCAGGAAGACATTGCCCGCCGTGAACAGAGTCGGCAAGGCATACGCGGCGCGGGACGGCCGGCGCTCGACGGCCCTCGAATCGCTCGACGGCTCGGGTTTCATTTGTCCTGCCCTTTCTTGCGCGCGATCACGCTCGAACCCGCCGCCACGCGCTGGCCGGGTTTCACCGTGATCTCCCATTCCGGTCCCAATTCGATGTCAACGCGGGAGCCGAACTTGATCAATCCTACGCGTTCGCCCGCCGCGACCGTGTCGCCCGGCTTCTTGTAACACACAATCCGCCGCGCGATCAGGCCCGCGATCTGTTTGAATGCCACCCTCGAGCCCCCTCCCTCGACCACGATCGTGTTCATCTCGTTGCGAGTAGAAGCTTCTTCGCGGCTCGCCACCAGGAACTCGCCCTTCTGGTATTGGATCGCAGTGATCTTCCCCGCAATCGGCGTCCGGTTGACGTGGACATCGAATACGTTCAGAAAGACGCTTACCCGGGTTCCGGCACCGTCGGGTTTCACCGCGACCACTTTGCCGTCGGCCGGAGACACGGCGACCGGTCCTGGGGGAGTCACGCGCTCCGGATCGCGGAAGAAATACAGGCAGAAAGCGGCAAGAATGAACAGCGGGAGTCCGAACCACGGCCGCGTCAGGTAGGAAACCAGGGCGCCTCCGGCCGTCAGTGCCAGGGCATAGTAGATACCGTCAACAACCATTCTGCTCGCTTCGCTTCACGCTTTCCGACACCTATTCTCGCATATGGGGTACGGCCGATCGTGCCGTGCCCGAGCCTCGGCGGTGATCATGGCCGACCGCCGTGGTGGAGCATGGTCGGACGAGTCTGCTATACTCGAAAAAATTGACCGCGCGGTCAACATGACTCTTCTTGGCATGAAGAACCTTGACGTGCGACCTGATCCCGCCTGCTGTCGCCTTCGCTGATCTGCGGCTCACCTTGAGCTTGTGTGAGCCGGTGTCCCGATTTCGTGACCATCGCAAAGAAACGGCATTGGCATGCCGAATTCATCGAACCGTCAGGCAGAACCGCTAGCCTGAAGTGTGGAGGAGCATGAAACACGGTTATTTGATCGATATGGACGGGGTGATTTATCGCGGTTCTGCAGCAATTCCAGGCGCCGCGGAGTTCATCCGCTATCTGCAGGACAACGACATTCCGTATCTGTTCCTGACCAATAATTCCACCTACACGCCGCTGGATGTAGTGGTCAAAATCAGAAAACTGAATATCGAGACGACCACGGAGCATGTCTATACCTCGGCTATGGCCACGGCGGAGTTCGTCCACCATCAGCGGCCCGGCGGCACGGCTTTCATTATCGGCGAGGGAGGGTTGCTGACCGCGCTCTCTGAAGTGAACTACGCGATCAGCCGCGAGAAGCCCGACTATGTGATCGTCGGCGAAGGGCGCACGCTGAATTTCGAGATGGTAGAGACCGCGCATCGGTTGATTGCCGGCGGCGCGGGACTGCTCTCGACCAACGCCGACACGTGGTGCCCGACCGATTCCGGTCCGCGACCCGGATGCGGCGCGATCGCGGCCCTGCTCGAGTCGGCTACGGGGATCAAGGCCTACCACGTCGGGAAACCGAATCCCTTCATGATGCGGGCGGCGCGGAAGAGAATCGGCCTCGCCACCGACGAGGTAATCATGATCGGCGACACCATGGAGACGGACATTCGAGGCGCCACCGATCTGGGGTTTCAGAGCATTCTGGTGCTGACCGGGTCGGCCACGCGGGAAAGCATGGCTCAGTACCCGTTCCGCCCCACGCGGGTGGTGGAATCCATCGCGGAGCTTGTGCCCGAGAAGGAACCGGCGCCGGAGAAGAACCGCCGCGCCGCGCGTTCATCGGCCGCGAAATAGAGGTTTTTCGCGAAGTGCTACCGTAGCACCATGGGTCGCATTCGGGTCCTTCCCGACCAGGTGGCGAACAAGATCGCCGCCGGAGAGGTCGTGGAACGGCCCGCCTCTGTCGTCAAGGAATTACTGGAAAACTCGCTCGATGCCGGAGCCACCAGCCTGCGCGTCGAGGTCGAGGCGGGAGGGCGCCGCCTCATCCGCGTCACCGACGACGGCTGCGGGATGCTGCGCGACGATGCCCTGCTGGCCTTCGAGCGACATGCCACCAGCAAACTGCGCGACGTCAAGGACCTGCTCGCCATCGCGACCCTGGGCTTCCGCGGAGAAGCGTTGCCGTCGATCGCGTCGGTCTCGCGCCTGACGCTCCAAACGCGATCGGACGAGGAAAGCACCGGAACCCGCGTCGAGATCGCCGGCGGGAAAATCCTGCGCTGCGACGAGGCGGCCCTGACGCGAGGCGCCGTCATCACGGTGCGCGACCTCTTCTTCAACGTCCCTGCGCGCAAGAAGTTCCTGCGGTCCGAGCAGACCGAACTCGCCCATATCGCCTCTTTGCTGACGCACTACAGCCTGGCGCACCCGGAAAAGACGTTCGAGCTGACCACCGGCCTCCAGGAACTGCTGCACGTAACCCCGGTCCCCACGCTGCGCGAGCGGGTCTATCAGGTCTTTGGCGCGCAGACGCTCGAGGAACTGGTCGACCTCGGCGAGGCAACGCGCGACCTGCGGATTCCGCCCTCTCAATACACGCCCGCCGAGGCGATCGCCGAATACCGCAAAGAGCCCGAGGACCCTCCGTTCCGTACCTACCGGCTGACGGGATTCCTCTCGCGGCCGCAGGTGCAGAAGTCGAATCGAAACTCGATCTTCATCTTCGTCAACGGCCGTCTGATTCGCGACCGCCTGCTGCTGCACGCCATTTCGTCGGCGTATCACAACCTGATTCCGGCGGGGGCGTTCCCGTTTGCGCTGCTGTTCCTGGCCTGCGACGCGGAGGAGGTGGACGTCAACGTCCATCCCTCCAAGACGGAGGTGCGGTTCCGTCATGGATCGTTCGTGCACGATTTCGTCCGCGACAGCATGCGGGACCGGCTGATGGAGTCGCGCCCGGCCCCCTCGTTTCCCACCTCTCCTTCCAGCGGGTTCGCCGCACCTCAGCCCGCGGCGGAGCTGCCCTTTTCGGAATTCTCTCAGCGGATGGCGAACGCCGAGGAGCCGATCGAGGCCGCAGGTGCAATCGCGCTGCCGGAGTTCGTGCTGCGTTCGTCTCCCGCACCCGCGCCGCGCTTCGATTTCGGTCCGGACGCGATCGAGGTTCGGGCCAAAGCGGATTGGGCGGAAGCGGCGCCACTCCGGATTCCGGACACGCACGGCAGCTTTCCCAACGGCTCGCTGCCCCCGTCCGGAGTGTCGCTCGCCGCCCTGGCCGACCTTCGCCCGTTGGGACAGATCCACGAAAGCTTCATCATCGCCGCCGGCCGCGACGGCCTTTGGATCATCGACCAGCACGTGGCGCACGAGCGGATCCTCTTCGAGAAAGTCCTGAAACAGCGGCAGGCCGGAGCGGTGGAATCCCAGCAACTCCTGATGCCCATGGTGATTCAACTGACGGCCGACCAGCAGATCCTCTACGCGCAGATCGCCAATGAGCTTCGCGCCGCCGGATTCGACACGGAACCCTTCGGCAACCGCACCATCGCCATCAAGTC
>JBJXGR010000155.1:0-17908 GCA_046160045.1 Bryobacteraceae bacterium | reverse complement strand
CACTGACTCCATTGCTGAAGCCCCCGCTCGTTCGGCTACATGGTGAACAGGCAATTCACATGGTGAACTCCTTTCAGTTCACAAGATCAGACAGGCTTATCCTGGTGTACCGACCGCAAGGGAGGGTTGGCGCTGGCACTCCATTTCCGCGCACGTTCTAAGCCGTGGGGTTGCCGATACCCTTCACCGCTCCCGATGGCCCGCACCATCAGAGGCCCGACCGCAAGGGAGGGCTGGCGCAGGCACTCCATTTCCGCATGCGTTCTAAAGCCGTGAGGTTGCCGACCCCTCACCGCTCCCAATGGCCCGCACCATCAGAGGCCCGACCGCAAGGGAGGGCTGCGCAGGCACTCCATTTCCGCACGCGTTCTAAATCCGTGAGGTTGCGCCTTCTTCGGAGACGCGACCGTCACCCAGCCGTATCCTGACGAACATCCCTTCCCACCCTCGACGGGAGCGGACCTGCCGACACCGCCGTGTGATGCGACGATCTGCTAGACCACACCCGCTTCCGTATTGCGTCCCAGCAGCGAGCCGAGAAGGCGGCCCGCCTTCCGTTTTTCGGAAGGCGGGCCGGGCCTCACGGTCAACATCGTTTCGGCCAGTTCGCGATATTTGCGACCCAATTCGGAGCCCACATCCACGGGCTTGCCGGCGGTGAGGGCCTTGTGCACTCCAGTGTAGTCGTTCGGGAACGTCATATGGATCGGCAAACCGAACAGCTTTTCCATTTCCTCGACGGAGATCTGATGGCGCTTGTGCGAACGGTTCAGGAGAATGCTCACGCGGCCCGCGAGATCCTGCGAACGAAGATAGTTCAGTTTTTCTCTCGCCAGATGCAACGACGGCAATTCGGCGGTCGAGACCAGAAAAATCCGTTTTGACTCATGAAGAACGTCAATCGAGTATTTTTCCATCATCCCGGACAGATCGACACAGATCGTCCGGTAATTGCGCTGCGCGAAGCCGACCAGGTGCCGGATCTGCGTTGGCTCAATGCGGAATCCCGGACTCATCTGCCCGACCGGAATGACATCAAGTTTGCCAGCCTTCGTGATGATCTTGGTCCACAGATTCTCATCCATTTCCAGGGCGTTTTCGACGGCATCGAGCATCGAGTACTGCGATTGCAGCAACATCATGAAGCCGACCAGGCCGCTGTTGAGGTCCAGGTCGAGCAGCAGCGTTTCATTCTCCGGTTGAGAAGCCAGGGCCAGCGCAGTGTTCACGGCGATTGTGGTGGTGCCCACGCCCGCCTTGGCTGGAAGAAAGGAATAGACTGCGTCGGTGGAATCGATGGACGGTGGGTGCTGAGCCAGTAGCGACTCGATGCGGGCGAGCGTTTCGGCCATAGGCCCGGGCTCGAAGGGCGGCGAAAGGAATTCGCGCATCCCCGCTCGCATCGCTTCGAGAAGTGTGCTGGCATCGCACGTCCGGCTGACGGCAACCACCTGAGTCCCCGGCGCCTCGGCCGCGATCGCCTGCGCGGTTTCCGCCGCCTGTTCCATCGATTCGACGCCCAGAAAGACGACTTCCGGCGCCGCTGCCCGCAACAGACGCACTAACTCCGTCGACGACACGTAGCCGTCCACCCGCCGGGCGATAGCGACCTTCCGCGAAGAGGTCAATGCGCTCTGCAATCGATCGCAAAGCTCGCGGTCCGGACCAATGACAACCCCGCGGATCATGATCGCGCCCCTGACCTTCTCAGTTCACTAAGAAACGTAATTCTCATCGTGCCATCCTTAGGGTAGCACCGGCCCCTCGAGAGCCAGGTATACTGCAAAGACCCGAGGTCCTGGTAGAGACTCCCAACGCGTCTATCCGTACCAGAGCTAACGCGAGTTGAAGACCTCGCCTCGAAAGACAACATGAAACGGCGCCATTTTCTCCATGTCTCCGTAAGCGCTTGGGGAGGAGCGTTGGTCTATTCCTTGAGCCGCCAACCCTCCCGTCTGTTGGCGCAGACCCCGATAGAAACCACAATGCGCATCCCGCTTCAGTTCTTCACCGAAAGCGAAGCGCTGGATATCTCGGCCGCTATCGCACGCATCTTCCCGGCCGACGATGCCGGTCCCGGCGCCTCCGAAGCCGGTGCCATCCTATATATCGACCGTCAGCTCGCTGGACCTTATGGCAAGGACCAGTACCGGTTCACGCAACGCCCGTTTCGAGTGGGAGTACTAGAACAGGGATACCAGCGTCCGGAGACGCCGCGCGACCTCTACCGCCAGGGACTGAAGCAAATTGCCGGACTTGCCCGTTTGAAGGAAGCCGGGCAGGACGCCCGGCTTCGCCAGATCGAGACCACACCCTTCTTCCAGTTGCTCCGTACCCACACCATCGAAGGCTTGTTCTGCGACCCGATGCACGGAGGCAACGTCGACCTGATCGGCTGGCAGTTGATCGGTTTTCCCGGCCCGCGTATGAGCTACAGCGACGAGATCGAACAATACCGGGGCCACGCCTTCCGGCCGAAGCCGCAAAGCCTTCGTCAGGTTCTCGGCCGCGACCACCAGGGGCATGGCAAGAAGCCATGAAGAACCTGAAGCCGGTGGATGTCGTCATTGTCGGAGGGGGCTGGACAGGATTGCTCGCCGCCAAAGAACTCGGCGCCCGTACCGGATTGCGGATCGCCGTCCTCGAGCGCGGAGAACCCCGCAGAACGGCCGACTACGCCGACGATATGGACGAACTCGAGTTCGCCATCCGTCTCAAGATGATGCAGGACATCCGGCACGAGACGGTGACCTTTCGCCACGACCCTTCCCAGAGCGCTCTCCCCGTCCGTCAATACGGCTCCTTTCTTCCCGGGACGGGCGTGGGCGGCTCGGGCGAGCACTGGAGCGGCATTTCCTATCGCTACCTGCCCGACTCGTTCGAATTGCTGACGCGCACCGTGGACAAGTACGGCCGGAAGCGGCTACCCGAAGATCACGCCATTCAGGACTGGGGTGTGACCTATGACGAACTCGAACCTTACTACACGCGGGCCGAAAGGCTGATGGGCATCTCGGGAAAGGCCGGCAACCTGAAGGGCCGTGCGATCCCGGGCGGCAACATTTTTGAAGGCTGGCGGAGCGAAGAGTATCCGACACCGCCCATGAAGACGCCCTATCTCGCAGCCCTCTTCCGCGATGCATGCTCCACGCTCGGCTACCATCCGTACCCCCTGCCCGCCGCGACCACCTCGGTGGCGTACACCAATCCCGACCAGGTTTCCCGCGCAGGCTGCTCCTATTGCGGCTACTGCGAACGGTTCGGCTGTATGATCGGCGCCAAGGCTCAGCCGACCAATACCCTGCTTCCCGTCATCCGGCGGCGGCCAAACGTAGAGATTCGCACCGGCGCCTGGGTCCGCCGAATCGTCACAAAAGGCGGCCACGCCACCGGTGTGGTCTACGTCGACGCCGAGGGCCGGAGCGTGTTTCAGCCCGCTTCCCTCGTGTTCCTGGCCGCCTGGACATTGAACAACACCCGACTGCTCCTGCTGTCGAAAATCGGTGACCCTTACGATCCGGCCACCCGCAGCGGAACCCTCGGCCGCAATCTCACTCATCAGGTTTCCATCCCGGCGGCGATGTGCTTCTTCGATCAACCGCTCAACCGTTTCATGGGCGCCGGTTCGGCCGGAGTCGCCGTCAACGATTTCGACGGTGACGTCTTCGACCATGCCGATCTGGCATTCCTTCGCGGCGGATCCATCTATACCGTCTGCTACGGCTTTCGCCCCATGGTGAATTTCGGCGTCGTCCCCAAGTCGGTGAAGGCCACCTGGGGATCGGAGTGGAAAAAACAGGCGCTGCACTGGTACGACCGCACGGGCCGCATTTCCTTCTACGGTGAGCATCTCGCGTATCGTGGTAACTTCATGGACCTCGACCCCGTCTACAGAGACAGGCACGGAGATCCGCTGCTTCGGCTGACCCTGGACTGGCGGGACAACGAACGGCGCATGGCCGCCTTCATGACCGGCAAAGCTGTCGAGATCGCCAAGGCGATGGGCGCCCGCGAGATTACCCCATTTGCCGGGTACAAACGCTACGACGCCACGCGTTACCAATCCACCCATTTACAGGGTGGCGTAATAATGAGTGGCAATCCGGCCGAATCCGTGGTAAATAGGTACTGTCAACACTGGCAGGTTCCAAACCTGTTCGTGCTGGGTGCTTCGGCGTTTCCGCAGAACCCTTCGGGAAATCCTACCTTGACTGCGGTCGCCCTCACATATCGCACGGTAGACGCGGTTGTAGCTCGTTACCTGAAGCACCCGGGATCTCTCGTATAACGGAAAGCAACGCTCCTGGCCCGGAGTTTACCGGGGCCGCTAAAGGAAAACGCTCAGCCTACCGATCACTAGGAGTAGTAACACCTCATGGACGGGGACCGAAAATACAAACAGCGGGGCTACATGGACACGTCTGCCGGCGACCCGCGCCGCGAAGACAGGCCGAGGCCCCAGGGTCCGAAACCGCCGATCGATGTCACCGGCCCACGCCTCCCGCGCCTGGTGCAAACCGTGACGGCCTCGCGATGTTTCAATTGCGCGACGACGTTTCCGCAGGACATCGATTTCCGCGGCAATTGCCCCAAATGCAATACGGAGTTGCACTGCTGCAAACAGTGCGCCTTCTTCGAATCGTCGACGAGGTTCCAGTGCCTGAAGCCGGTTCCCGTCCGCATTGCCGTCAAGGACAAGGCGAACGAGTGCTTGCTCTTCTCGCCCCGCGTCACCGTGGCGCGGGACGTGACAGGCGGTTCTTCGCAGGGGATTTCCAACCGGTCGCCAATGGCCGGCGCCGATGGTCCCAGAAACGCGAGCGACGCACGCCTCGCGTTCGACCGCCTTTTCAAGAAGTAAGTTCTTCCTGCCTCATCCGAGGCCCGACCGCAAGGGGGGGCTTTCGTTCGCACGGCCGCCAAAAGTGTCGTGGGTATCGCGCCCCTTTGTTCTCTTCCCTTTCGCGCGGGGACCGGAAGCCCTCCTCCTGCGGCCGGCCACTCGAAGGCCTCGCGCAAACTCGGCCTGACCGATTGCCCATTGACTGCCGGTGCGCAAAGGCCTACCCTTCAAGCGGAGTTCTCCCATGGATTCATTCGAAACCGAATTGCTGAGCCGCCGTCATTTCCTCCTCACGTCGTCGGCCGCGCTAGGCCCATTGTCGTTTCTGGCCTCCGCCGAAGGCGCACGAAACGCCTCGTGGAACACCCCCGCCAATGTGAAGCTCGTTTATCTCGGCGGGCATCCTTCCTGGCCCCGCCCCGATCTCGATCTTAAAGAAGAGATCGCTTCGATCGAAACCCGCCTGGCCGACGTGGAGCGACGCTATCCAGGCCAGGTGCGCTTCACCGGCGGCGAGCACGTTACCAGCCCGGCCGCCATGTCCGCCTGGCTCGAACAGGCCGGCGGCGCCGACGTCATCCTGGCCTTCAACATGGTCACGATCGTCTTCCCCATGCTGCGCAAACTGGTCGAGAGCAACAAACCCGCCGTCATGTTCTCGTTGCCTTACGCCGGCCACGACTGGAGCCACGCCGCGGCGTTCGTCCGCGAGGGCGCCCGGCTTGAACTCATCGCCAGCAGTGATTTCGCCGACCTTGACGAATTTATCCCGCTGTTCCGCACGATTCATCACCTCCGCAACAGCAAGGTGCTTCTCATCTCGCCGCCCAAGTCCCATCCTCGATCCGAAGGCTACACCGGGCAGTTCGGAACGGCCTTCTCGTATCCCACCTATGCCGACCTCAAGGCGATCTATGAAGGGGCGGACGTGGCCAAAGCCACCACGCTGGCGGACGAATTCATTAAGCGGGCGGCCAGAGTCGTCGAGCCGCCGCGGTCAGAGATCATCGACTCGATGCGGCTCTACCTCGCCATTCATGAACTGCTCCGCAGCGAGAATGGCAATGCCATCGCCATCGACTGCCTGGGTGGATTCGGCCGCAAGGAACTGCCCGCCTATCCTGCGTCGCGTTTTCGAAGCTCAACGATATCGGCCTCTACGGCGTCTGCGAGTGCGACCTGGAATCCACCATGACCCAGTTGCTGATCACCTCGTTCTCCGGGAAGCCGGGCTTTGTCTCCGATCCGGTCTTCGACACCAGCCGCAACGAAGTGATCCACGCGCACTGCGTTTCCGCCACGCGGATGCACGGCATCGACGCACCGCCCTGCCCGTACCGCGTGCGTACCCACCTGGAGGATCACAAGGGCGTCTCCATGCAGGTGCTGACTCCTCCCGGCGGCGCCGTCACCGTGGCCCGCTTCACCGACCCCAGGCGGTTGATGCTTTCGACAGGTGAAGCCTTGGGCAACGTGGACAACGAACGGGGCTGCCGCACGAAGATCCGGACCCGGGTGAAGGATGCCCGCAAACTGCTCGCCAACTGGGCGCCTCCCCTCGGACCGACCGCCGGCAC
Organism: Bryobacteraceae bacterium; assembly: GCA_046160045.1. Classification (GTDB taxonomy): domain Bacteria; phylum Acidobacteriota; class Terriglobia; order Bryobacterales; family Bryobacteraceae; genus CAZGUX01. The sequence continues at coordinate 11,488 of JBJXGR010000155.1, read as the reverse complement.
ACGGGACCTGCTGCATCGGGTCGTGTTCTTTGGCGATCACGAAACGCCGGTCGAGCGCCTCTCGCACCTCACGGGATTTCAAGTCGTCCGCGAGTGCTGATTCACCGGCTACGGCGCGAAGTACCCGTTGATGTCGACGATCACATCCGTCCGGTTCGACACGAACACGTTGATGGAGCCGTTGACGCCGGCTGGAACGATCGCCGCATTGGCCACGATTCGACCGTCGAACGAATTCAGCGTCGACACTAGCGGCTTGGCGAGGCCGGCCGGCCACACCGTCAGGTAGCCAAGCCCTTCGGACGGAACTACGGTGACGTTCAACGAGTACGCCCGGGCGCCACTCGGAATGCCGCAGGTCGACTGCGGGATCGGCATCTCCCGCGTTTGCCCTGCTGGAAGCGACGGCGGCCCGAACGCTCCGGTCTTTCCCTGGCCGGCTCGCGTGTCCGCCACGCGGCACGGTGTGACCGCGATGAACCGGAACGGACCGTTCGATCCTCCCGGCGTCGGGTTACTCAACTGGAAGCTGGCCGTCACCGTCTGCGGAGCGGACATCGTCAGGTTCTGCGGCGTCCCGCTCCCGGACAGGCTGCCGGAGAACCCGCTGAACTGGAATCCGGCATTCGCCGCCGCAGCCAGCGTCACGGGCGTCCCATCGTTGTAGTAGCCGTCAATTGAATCCGGGCTCGCGGTCAGCGTTCCTCCGTTCGAAGGCGAGATCGAACGCGTCAGCAGATACTGCACGGCGTGGTTCGCCGTGTAAGCCGTCGCGGCCGAAGGCGCCGTCAGCGTCTGGGTTCGGGCGCCGCCCTGGCTCCAATTGGAGAAGAGGAAACGCGCGCCGTTGGCTGTCTGCGATGCCGGGATGTCCAGCGTGTGCTGCGAGCCGGGCGTCCACTGCAGGATGGCCGGCGCGACGCGCGTCACGCCGTCGACCACCACCGCCAGTCCGCTCGGGACGGTCGCGACCGTCACCGAGACAGCCCCCAGCGCCCCGAATCCAGCCGCCACCGTGCGCGCAACGCTCATGACCACCGATTGCGGGTTCGCCGTCCCTGTCAGGTCGCCAGTAAACCCGGAGAAAGTAAACCCGGCCGCCGCCTGGGCGTTTAACTGGACCTGCGTGTTCGCGTTGTAATAACCGTCGCCCGACGCCGGGGTCGCCGTCAGCGTTCCTCCGTTGGCCGGATTGGCGGTTCGTGTCAGCAGATATTGAGTCGTGTAGTTCGCGGTGTAGGTGGTGGAAACGCCAGGCGCGTTGATCGACTGCGACGCGGCTCCGCCAATCGGCGACCACGATGCAAATTGATACCGCGTCCCGGGCGCACCGTTGATGGTGGCGGTAGCGGTCAGCGTGTGCTGGGTTCCCGGCGTCCAACTGAACGTTTGAGGCGACTGCGCCGTCACGCCATCCACCGTCACGTTCAGGCCCGGCGGGTTAGTCGTCACCGTGAACGACACGGCCGACGTGGTGAAGTTGGCGGTTACCGATTTGGGACCGGACATCGTGACGGTCTGTTGATTGGGCAGGCCGGTCAGGCTGCCCGAAAACCCCGAGAACGTATAGCCGGCGTTGGCCTGAGCCGTCACCTGCACTGGCGTGTCCTTGTTGTAGAATCCGTCTCCGGAAGAAGGGTTCCGCGTGATCGTTCCTCCGCCCCCTGGGGAAACACTGGTGGTCAGCAGGTACGCGGTCTGGAAATTGGCGGTGTAGGTAGTCGCCGACGAGGGTGCGGCGATGTTCTGGAACTGCCCACCGCCGTGTGCCCAGGAGGCAAAGGTGTTGCGCGTGTTGGTCGACGACTGCGGCGACGGCGCATCGAGCGTGTGGTTGCCGGCTGCCCAGTTGTAGGTCTGGGGTGTCGGCGCGGTCACCCCGTCCACCGTGAGGTTCAGTCCGCCGGGGTTGGTGGTGACCGTAACGGGTACCGTGCCGCCTCCGCCGCCTGCGTTGTCCGGATCGATGATCGTGACGGTGTAGCTGAAGTTCTGCGGTGAGCCGCCGATGATGACGTTGTTCACCGCGACATTCACCGGCAGGTCGTTGGTGACATTGCCCACCTCGGTCAGGAACGAGGCCGGCACGACCCACACGAGCGTGTTCAACCCATATCCGTTGGCGATGGGCTCTAACGTGGTGGATACGCCCTGGCCGCCCCGGGTCATGGTCACCGTGGCGCTGGAGAAGTTCGCGCCACTGTAGCTGAACGACCACCGGGCGAATACCATTTGCTTCGGAACGTGACCTTTTGGGGGCCATGACACAAAGCCGTCTCGAGTGGCCGTCGAACCGCCGCCGAGTCCGATCACCCAGAGTGCATTGCCTTTCCAGTAGCTTCCGTTGGCAGGGACATCCCCGGTACCCATCTGTTGCGTCGGGGGGTTCAGAATCCAGCGGCGGTGCCCCACCGCCGTGTTGTTGGCGCCCTGATCCTCCATATACGCTTCCACACACCCGGGATCGGCCGAGTTCCAACTGTAAAGGCAGATATTCGAATTCCTTGCGGCTTGAGTCGCGTCCGCGGTCACGCAAGACCACGAACTTGCCGGAGGCTGATCTAGGTAGTGGCTAATCTGGCGATTGACGCTGAAAACCAACGCCGCCTGCTGGCTTTTGGCGCTGTTGACTCCATGGATGCCGGTCAGAGGCGTGACACCGCCCATCCCACGAAAGTAGTTAACGCTGGTCAGAACGGCGTCCTTGTACGCCTGCGTGGTGTCGCCTGCCGTGCACGTCCCGCCGTTTCCGTTCCACCCGGTGGCCGTATTGAGGATAGGGAGGTATTGGTTCAAATAGGCGTCCCGCACCGCCGCCCGGTTCGAGGTGTCGATCCAGGTACCGGCGAAAGACTCCGAAGCCGCCGAGCGATCTGCTTTTGGATCAGTTACTTCCGCCCACTCAGCGACCGGCGGTTCGCCCAGGATTGCGGCTGGTTGCGCGCTCAGACGGAGGGAAGCTGCCAGCAGCAGCCAGATCGCACGGCGGGACGCGGAAAACACGGGAGGGCCTCCTTCGATGAAGAACGACTACCCTCCATGGTAGGTAGGCCCTGTCCTGGAAGCACTCAGCGATTCCTCTCAATTCGGCGAAAATCCCGACCTTCTTCGTCACTTTGGAAGCGTTTCCGGTGGAGAAGATGCCGATTGTCGCGGGCTGCCAGCCGTGGTTCCTCACCCTCGCTCACTTCGCGCGGTACGCCTCCCAATTCGCGAGCCGGAGAAACCCGCCGTCGACTTTCTCGATCACGCCCATTTGCAGGAGCAGATCCACCGTGTCTCGCTGCTTTTCGGGCGGCCAGAAGAATTCGCGCAACTGATCGGCACGAAAACGATATTCCTCGGATTGCCGCCCCTGACGATTCTGAAGCGACTGCGCCTTCCGGTCGGCGTCTCGAAACCGGACCCATCCGGGCACCGCGACCGAAACCCCCGCGTCCGCCGCCAGCTTTCGCACCTGCCTTTCCTGGTGCCGGTTCTCGGGCAGCCCGAAGGTCCCTACCCAGGTGTCGTATTCGGGAATCGGCTTCCAGATCGCGGCCAAGCCCCGCGCCAGTTCGTCCTTGGCCATGCCCGCATTCCATTGCGCGCGGAGGCGGTCCAGGTCGATCCGAAACTCGGCGTATGCGCGGATCTGCCGCAGGTGAGGAAGCATCAGGTCAAGCAACACGCCGGGCGAGCAGGGCAGCGGGATCTTGGGCACAAATCCGGGATCGGGCCGCAGTCCGCTGAGCGCCGCCACGGCCGCCGCCGCGCGATCCCGGTCGCGTGTCGGGTCTTGGGTCCCCATCCGGTGCGTGGGCAGCGTCCACCAGTAAGTGTTCCAAGTGTCGCCCGATCGAACATCCTGAATCAACTCCACGGCGTCCAACACCTTGCCTCCGGCCACTCGTCCCCAAATCCCGGTCGTCAGTTCTTCCAGGATCTGATGCGGGTCGCGGTCCGGATCCCACAGCAACTGGCCCGCCGCGTACATCGAATAGATGTTATTGAGATGATGCGCTTCCATCTCCGACCAGTAGGTGACGGGCTGGATGCTCGCGGCGCCGTCCCGCATCTGCCGGTAGAAGTGAGAGAGCACTTTGGCATTGACATACATCGAGGCGAGTTGATCAGTCTCGTACTCCGTCGTGTACCAGCCCCACACTCCGACCTTCAACCCCAGCTTCTTAGCTTCTTCGTGAAACGATTCCCTCTGTCCGGGTTTGAAAAAGCTCGGCATGCTCATTTCGAGCAGAAGGTAATCCGAGAACCCGTTGTCCATGAGTTCCCGCAGATAGGAGTGGCCGGTTCCCCAGGAGTCGATCGCCATCCGGACTTTGGGGTTGCCGGCCTTGAATTTCTGTTCGAGCAGACGCATGTAGCGAAACACGTCCTGACGGTTTTTGAGACGGCCCGGGTCATAGAAGTGTCCGATCAACAAATCGACGTCGGGTGCCAGGCGGGCATATTGGTCGTAGTATTTCTCAAAGCTCCGGCGCACCTCCGGGTCGTCAAAGGCGCTTCGCCCGGCAGTCGGGGTGTACGTCACCTCCGGGTCGGTCCAGCCGAAGCCGTTGAACTCGGCTGCCCACACCCACAGGCTGACGTTCTGGCCGAACTTCTTGGCCTTTCTCGCGATCGCCCGTTCCTTGTCCTGAAACGCCTCAGGCGACCCGAAGACGCCGTAGTTGTACGAGGTCTCGAGCAACTGCACGCCGCTGAAACCGAACCAGTCGAACATCTCAACATACCGTTCGAGCGCATCGTCGCTGAACAGAAACAGGTTCATGCGGTTATCCGCCCATGGGTTGACAAAAGCGCCCCGGACGTCCCGTGGGGTCCACGGGCAGAGAGCCCACTGGCGTTCGGGAATCCACGGGGAGCGCGTCTCGTTGACGTCCGGAATCACCAGATCGCCATTCTCTTGCCGGCTCCGGATGATGATGCGCTGGACCCCGCGTCGAAGACCCCGTTCGGTACCGGCTTCCACGGTTACGGCGCGCGCATCGGTCGAAAGGCGGTACTTTTCCGTTTGATTCGAATCGCTCCGGTTTCGTACCAGACGGATCGCCGGCGTCCCGCGGGGCGTCGACGTGCCGACCTTGGCATCGACCCCGGTGACCGCCCGTGCATACGCGGTGAGGCTCGAGAGCGTTCTTCGCTCCAGGTCCGACTGCGGAGAGGCCGCCACGTGAACCGGCTTTCCGTGGGGAAACCGCACCTCCGCCGTACCTCGCGGAATCCAGACAATGAGAAAAATCAAAAAGTAGAACATGAGTTACTCGAACACCACGAATCCAAATCCCCGTCCCGCCGGGCGCACCGTTTGTTTTCGCGAGCGCCCGGCGATGTCGCCCTCAAAGCGCTCGGGAGCGAAATAGGCGACGGTGGCGCGGGCTCCGCTACGAAATCTCCGGAAGAGCCCGATCAGCAGGAGGCCGCCGGTTCGCACCAGGGAGCGAAGCGCGCCGCTCGCCAGGTCGAACCGGAACCCGACTTGCCGGTTGCGGAGCCTGCACTCGACGCCGTCGGTCTGAGCCGTCAGTCCGCCGGCTCGTGTTTCCACCAACAACCATTCACGTCGATTCACGTTGACTTTCTTCCTCGTAAATCAAGATGTCCGATTCCTCCCGGTCGCGCCTTCCGAAGATAACCCACGGCTCACGCCGTGGGCTCTCCCTGCGCAGGCCATGGGCTACTTCGCCACTTGAAAGAACACCTTCCAACTCGGCTCACTACTCTTCCGCTGTTTGAACTTCTCCAATTCCTCGGCACTTTTGCCTTCGTCGCCCAACTTCCGGTACGCCTGCGCCAGGTAGTAGTGAGGCTGCGCGTCGCCGGGTCTCAACTGCGCGGCCGCTTCAAATGCCCGGAGCGCGGAAGGGGTCTCGTTGCGGTCGAGCAGCAACTTCCCCAGGGCGATCTGCGCCTCCGCCGCGCGCGGGTTCAGCCGGATCGCCCGTTTGAGAAGCTCGATAGACTCCGTGTTGACCGGCTCGCCGCGGCCTCCCCGCGCGACTGCCTGAAAATAGTAGGGCTCCCAGCGCTTGCCGTTCAGACGCTGCCACCGCAGCGCGACCTCGCTCAAGCGAAGGGAGTCCCGCAGTTGTTCGTATGCCCGGCACAACGCCAAAAGCGCGGGCTCGAATCCGGGTTCCAGTGTTAGCGCTTTTTCAAGAAGCGCAAGGGACTCTTCGGTTCGCCCTCCGCCCGCCAGTTCCGCCACCGCCAGACCGACGTGCAGCGCGGGGGAGTCCGGTAATTCTTTGAGCCCGGCCGCAAAGTACGCCGCCGCAGCCTGGTCCGACTCGTTCGCCAACAGGAACTCTCCCATCTTCATCCAGTGGCTCTCTACCTTCGGCTCCAGTTCGAGAGTCTTGCGGAGGTAGCCTAGCGCCTCCTTCGGCTGATGTAGCCGAAAGGCCGTCTCACCTGCCAAACCATTCCAGCGAGCCGTGCTGGAAAGGGCTGGTTTCGTTCGCAGCAGTACCTGCCACGCGCCGGGGGCCTGCCCGCAGCCTAGCAGCGCCTCGGCGAGAGACAGGTTGACGGCTCCATCGGCGGGGGCCAACGTAACCGCCCTCTGGAGCGGATCGACGGCGCCGCAGGGCTCGCCTCGCGCCAACTCCAGCGCGCCCAGGTTCGTGGTGGCCGTAAGATGATTCGGGGCGCGATTCAGCACCTCGCGGAACTCTCGCGCCGCCTCCCCGGCGCGTCCCAGCCGAGCCAGATTGCTGGCCAGATTCACTCGGCTGTCCAGAAACCCAGGGTTGAGCTGTAGGCTCTTCGTGAACTGAACGTTGGCTGCCTCCAGCCGTCCCCGCCGCGTCTCGCAAAGTCCCACCAGATTGTACCCACCAAAAAAGCCCGGGTATTCGGTCACCAGCCTCGCGGCGTCGGCGCAGGCGGCAGCGACGCTGTCCCCGCGCATCCGTCCGGCGATTTCGTTGTAGCGCGAGGCCGGCGTGGGCGCTCCTATCACGCGAGCGGCCACGATCAGCCCCGCCATCCACCGAATAACCCGGCTTTTCCTTCGGCCACCCATCCGGGCTCCACACCGAACCTTCAAAAAGCCAGCCGCAAAGCCATCTGGTAGACTCGCGGCAGCGACGCGGTCTTTGTCAGGATCTCGCCGAAGCGCAGGCCGTTGACGGCCAGGTTGGGATTCGAGAAGTTCGGATGATTCAGCGCATTGAACGACTCCGCGCGGAACTGCAGCTTGAACCGATCGCGGAAGACGAAGTTCTTGTGAATCGCCATGTCGAACGACTGCGCGCTGGGACCTCGAATGATCCCGGTCCCGGAATTGCCGAAGGTCAACGCGGTAGGCGCCACAAACGCCGACGGATCGATCCAGCGCGCCATCGTCGGGTCGCTCACCGTGCCATCGCCAATCCGGTTCGGGCGCACCGTGGGGATTCCCACGTTGGCCGAATCGGCGTTCCAGGTGGGCGTGAGGGGCAAGCCCGATTGCAGGAACGCGAAACCTGAGATCGTCCATCCGCCCGCCAGGTAATCGATCACGCCTCCCTGGTTGAGCATCGTACGTCCCTTGCCGAACGGGAGGTCCGCAATGAAGTGGATTTTGCTCAAATGAGGGACATAGCCGCCCGGTCCCACAAAGGCCTCGCGGTCGTAGGGATTCAAAGGATTGAGCCGGGACATGTTTTTTGCCCACACGTGAGACCACTGAAACGTGAGGTTGCGCATCTGCTTGCGCACCGACAGTTCCAGAGCATCGTAGCGCTGGTGCCCGTCGTGGAACGTGCTTCCGATGCTGGGCCCGAAATCCTGGAACGGCCGCCTCGGATCCAGCGCGCCTGTACCCGGACGGGGAACGTTCAGACCCCAACTGGTCTCCAGTTTCAGACTGTTCTGGTCTTGAAACGTGGCATCGAACAGCATATTCCAGGGGAGTTCCCGCTGGATGCTGAACGTCAACTGTTGAAGATATGGGGTTCTCATGTACGGATGCCGGTGCGAGGCGACTGGCTTCGGCAGGTCCGCGATGCCCGCGCCGAACGGAGCGTTGATGGTGAAGCGCGGTGTCGGAGTCGTGTTTTGTGTACTGACCGCGCCGCCGTACGGCAGGGTACCCGTGTTATTGAACGCGGTGTTTCCGTCTTCCAGCAGGTAGTAGATCCCGTAGCCGCCTCGAAACACGGTCTTGTTGTTCTTAAATGGCCGCCACGCAAATCCCACCCGCGGTGAGAGGTTGTTCTTGTCCAAGAACACGAGCGTGCGGTTCGGAAAACTGGTCTGGTTGGCGGTGATCAAGACGTTCCGGTAGGCGTTGAAGAAGACCGGGTCGGAAATCGCGCCTTCGTTGATCTTGTCCCCCGCCAGAACGATCTTCTGACGGTCCGGATCGAAGTTCCCCCACAGGTTGTTCTCTTCGGATGGCAGCGTGTTGAGTTCATAACGCAAACCAAGGTTAACCGTGAGGGAAGGCGTCACCTTCCAGTCGTCCTGGGCGAAGAATGAATAGTCGCCATAGAACTGTTTGGCCACATTGAATTTCAGGGATTCGCTGGCACTGAACGGAATCCCCAGCAGGTAGTCTCCCGGACCCGTGCCGGAGTAGGCGCCTATGAAGCTCCCCGTGATCTGATACTGCGGGCCCTGGTCCTTGTGAAGCATCTGGCGGCGGCCGAAGAAACCGGCCTTCACGATGTGATTGCCGCGGTAGAACGTGGCGTTCTGAATGATCTCGATGCTGTTCTGATAGAACCCGAGCGGGAAACCCCACTGATGGAAGCCCGAGGTGTCGGTGATGTTGATCACGGGAAGCCGTTCGGGTGGAGGTTGCACGCTGCCGAAGCCCAGGATCGGCGTGGTCGGAAGTTTTTCGGCGGGCAGGCTCGCCAGCAGCAGTCGCTGCCGCTGGAAACCGAAACGAGTCTCGCTCAACGTCCGCGAACTCCAGGTACGGTTCCAGCCCGCACCGGCGTTCATGAAGCTGAAGTTCTCGCCGTGGTTGATGCTGGTGGCCGCCAAGGGCGCCGAAATACCTTCGCGCGGCTGGTAATTGAACCGGAAGAACAGGGAATCGGCGGCGCTCACCTGCCAGTCCCCGCGCGAGATGTATTGATCCCAATCGCGGGTGGTCCTGGCAATCCGCAGGAAATTGTTCACGAAGCCGGGCCGGTTGGCGCGCGGCATCATGGCCTCCATATACGCGAGAGAGACTGTGTTCAATCGGTCCCTCGGGATTACGTTGTTCGGAAACGGCTGATTGGTGAGCGGATCGCGGGTCGGCCGAGGGTATCCGTTGAAGTCGCCCTGGCGCATCTGGTCGGTGAATACGGCGCCTAGCAACTGCGCTGTCGAGCGCTCGCGCTGGCTTTCCCAATTGAAGAAGAAGAACAGCCGGTTCTTCAGGATCGGCCCCCCCAGATTGGCGCCGAACTGGTGGCGCTTGAGCCTGTCCCGCTGCCCGGAAGCCCAGTTTCCCGCATTCAGGTTGTAATTCCGCATGTACTCCCACAGCACGCCGTGATAGCCGTTGGTCCCCGCCTTGGTGATCAGGTGCAACTGCGCGCCGCCGCGGCCGAACTCCGCGCTGAACAGAGATCGTTCAATCCGGAACTCCTGGATCGCGTCGATGGAAGGATTCATCGCCGGACCGTTCCAGACATTGAAGGTGTTATCCACACCGTCGATCGTGTAAGCGTTCTTGCTGGAACTCGTTCCGCCGGCTTCGATCGCCGTCGCAAACTGCGTGATCAACGCGCCCCCGGTGGTGCCGGCCGGACGGATGCCCGGCACCAAAACGGCAAGCTGGCTGAATTCGCGGTCGCGCACGGGCATGTCGATCACCTCGCGCTGCGAAACCGTCTGCGCCACCGTCGCGCTCTCCGTTTGGACCAGGGCGCCGGCGCCACTCACCTCCACTCGCGTGCTGACATCGCCAATTTTCAGTTCCGCGTCCAGACGGATCTTGTCGCCGGCCTGGATGCGAATGTCCGGATAGACCGCGAGGTTGAACCCGGTTGCTTTGATGGTCACGCGAAAAATCCCGCTCTCCAGGTAATTGAATGCGTACAAGCCCTCGGTGTTGGTCGCCGAGGTCCGTTTGACGCCGGTTAACTGATTCTCCAGCGCAACTTCCGCTCCGGAGACGGACGCACTGCTCGCGTCCACCACCCGGCCCACAATTGCCCCTTGCGGGATCTGCGAGTACGCGGCCGATACCGCCAGGAACCATACGAAAACACTTCGGAACGCCGTCTGGGTCATTTGGCTCGAGCCTCCTTGAACAATCAATCTATGGTTGAATGCGGCCCCTCAAACCTAGCTCGTAGGGCCATTATTGGCCAATCGGCCGCTCCTGGCCAAGTATACTTCAGGGGGGCTTCCAGCATCCTGAAACATTATCTGTGGGAGGATCCCGCCGGGCAGCGCTTGTGGAGCCGGTCTCCGACTGGCCTTTGAGTTTCGATATTCCCCGGACTAGCCTTAGCCAGGACGTCAAGTACCTCGATCCCGGCATCGGCGCGGTTGGGCTTTTCTCGGGAGCTCCGGGTCGGTGTCGACGAGGTGAGCATCAGATCGAGAGTGGAGGGTATCGGCGGGTCCGCTAGCTCCCGCTCGTTCTGACGGCCCGCTCGCTCCCGCTCGCGGCTCTGAGGGAGGGGAAGCAAGATTTGGCGGAACGAAGCCAATTTGGCGGGAAGCGGTTGATTTCACAGGGGGCGATTGGGTTCGTCCAATGGCTTCGGTTGGCTTCGATTCGGTGCCAGGCACCACGCCGCGATGGTCAGCGTGATCCTTCCGCCGACGGAGTTCGGCCAATGCCGCATAGAACGACCGGCGCACACGGGCCTCATACCGGCTCAGGCGGTCCAGGGCGTCCGACCCGTTGCAGCCGTCCAGCAACGCTGCCACCTGGCGAAATTGGGCCCAACGAGGATCGTTCTGATCGAAGTGACCCCTGGCCTCTGAACTCCAGAGTCCGGGTTCCAGAACAAAACGGTAGTCGAACAGAACCGTCTCCAGGGTCTGGATGCGCCGAAGGCGCCAGGCGGCGATGGCGACCTGCTGGACGAGGGTTCGTCCGGTGGCATCGGAAGGCTGGTACTCGTCGAGGAATTCGGCATAGAGAGCCTGGAACTCGGCGTCATCCTCCGTGTTGAGGACAATTTGCCTGGAGGCGAGGCCGTGACGGAGAGCGTTCTGAGAGGAACGTACTTTGCCGGCCGGGGTTTTGGGTCCGGTGGATTTGCGGGCGTTGGCGCGATTGGCGGTGATCTGAGAAACGGTTGCCATGGCGATCCGAGGATATCGCGGTGTCAAGAGGGAAACGATTCTCAAAACCGGCAACGCATAGATTCAGAACTGTTTAAAATTTGAAGACCATTGTGACGGCCATGCCCTGGCGGGGGTACTAAAGTTCCCATGCGAGTTGAAGCTCGCGCCACGTTGGAGGAAACGGCCAAAGTTGATCAGGTTGGTCGCATTGACTTCCACCCTGATCCGGCGTCCTTCCTCTACGGGGAAATCGCGC
>JBJXGR010000154.1:0-6267 GCA_046160045.1 Bryobacteraceae bacterium | reverse complement strand
GGCGGGTTGATTACGCTACGCGGCCGGTGGCGGATTTGTTGTGGTTGTCCGTGTTTTTTCGGTCGTCTATTTGCTGCTGATTCTGTGCCCGGCGCTGATGGCGCTGAGCGGTTTTGTGGACCTTCCGTTGCGCCACGATTTGCGCGCGCAGCCCTTCGTGGGCCTGCTGCGGCGTGACGTAGTCGATGCCGGAATGGTAGTGCTCCGTGTTGTACCACGCAAAGTACGTTTCAAAATAGGCCACCGCCACGGCGTCATCCAGGAAGCGTCCGGGATACGCCGGGGCACGTTTGACCGTGCTGAAGGCGGACTCGATATACGGGTTGTCGTTGGGGGTTCGGGGGCGAGCAAATAACTGGGGCATATGGTGATCTTCGCACAGTCTTTGGATGGGTTTGGCCTTCATCTGGCGACCGCGATCGCTGATGATTTCGGGGCGTTGATCCTCCGGGAGATCGAGGATGCTTTCGGCCACCAAACCACCTTCCAAAAGGCGGCGTGCTTCCTCGGCCGTCTGGTGCCAACTGAGACGCCATTGGAGGGCTTTACGGGAGTACTCATCCAGCAAGAGATAGAGGTAAATATATTCCCCTTTCTGCTCGGTCATGAGGTAGCTGATGTCCCAACACCAACGCTGGTTGGCACCGGTCAACACTTTGCGTACGGGCGCTTTGGAGTGGCCGTTGTGCGCGCCACCCGGGCCGCGTGGCGTCATCAGGTTCTGCGCCTTGAGGACGCGGTAGACCGTGGAAAACGAGGCGTAAAAGAAGCCCTTTTCCCACGCCGTGACCGCGAGGATGCGATGCGACAGATCGACATATTCCTGACTCCGGGCCAGCGCGACAATGGCGTCGATTTCGGCGGGCAACACGCGATGCAACGCGGCGGCGGGCCCAGGGGTTTGATCCGCCAGGCTCAAGCCCTGACGTACCCGCCGCTGCCACCGCACCACGCGCCGATGAGCGATCACCAGGAGCGCACACGTCCGCCGGGCCGAAACCCCTTGTTGTTGGGAGGTCAAAATCACCGCGAGGATCTCCAGTTTTGTTTGCTCACTGAGCCACTGTTTGGCTATCGCTCCCACGAACCCCCAGTCGTTTTTTTTCGCAGGATGGCCAGTTCGACCGACAGATCGGCCAGGGTACGTTCCTTCTCCTGGAGTTCGTGCTTGAGGGCGTCGTAGGCAACGGTGCTGGTATGGCCCTGGTTGCGTCCAGGTTTGGCGCTGAGGCGTTGGAGCGCCCCTTCCTTGACTTGGAGCCGGATGCGGGCCAGATCGGTCGAATAGAGGCCTTCCCGGCGGAGGAGTTCGCCGATGGGTTTATCCGTGGTATGGGCTTCCAGAAAGAGCTGGAATTTTTTCTCGGCGGTCAGAAACCGACGCTTCTTTTCGGGGCTCTTGGCGGCGTTTTCGGTGAGGATGCTACTGCTCATTTTTCGATTCAATTTTGAGCCGCCGTGGGGCAGTTGCCGGCTGCGGTCGCCCTACGGGCTCCCTTCGCCGGCAACTGCCCCACGGCCTTGTAGCGTATTGAACCTTTGCCGTGAGGTCACGAATTCAGAAACGGAGGGGATTCGAGCGCCTGGCGGCGTTCTTCGGGTGTCGGTTGGTCAAGTTCTGGTGTCTTCATTGTGCGCCTGTTCTGGGTCTGATAATCCATTTTATCAGACCCAGTGTCAAGTCCCGAAAACTCGAAACCAGACCGTAAGGAACCAGCTATTGAGTAATACTACTGTTCGTGGTAAGCTTCCACCATATGGCAAGCACCACGACGACAGTAACCTCCAAGATGCAGGTAACCATCCCTGAAGAAGTCCGGAAGCTCTATCCGCTCAAAGCCGGAGCTCAGCTCACCTGGTCGGTCGAGGGCGATGCACTGGTAGCACGCCGCATCCGCGGCGTGGCGGAGCTGGCCGGCTGCCTGAAATCTGACGTGCCGTTTCCCGGCATCGCCGAGGAAAAGCGCGCCGTGGAGGCACTACGCGCCAAGCACGGCGCCAGGAAATACGGCAAATCATGAAGCGCTACGTCCTCGATACGAACCTCGTTGTTCGCTTCCTGACCAACGATCACCCGACGATGAGCCGGGCGGCAGCCGCGCTTTTTGAGGAAAGCGCCACCGGCAAAACGGACTTGCTCCTGGAAGCCACCATCGTAGCAGAAGCCGTTTTCGTGCTCACGGGATTCTACAAACGGCCACGGGCCGAGGTCGCGGATGCTTTGCGCGACCTCATCACCGGCTGCAGACTGAGAGTGCCGAACTCGGCTGTCGTCCTCGATGCCCTGGCCCGATTCAAGGCGTATCCGGTGGATTTTCCGGATGCCTTGGTTGCGGCCGTCGCCGTAAGCGAAGGCATCCCGGTCGTCTCATTCGACCGGGATTTCGACAAATTCCAGGACAGCACACGCGTTGAACCCTAGGTGTAACGGGTCTCCAATGCCTGTATTGATTTTGCGACCTCAGCGGGCAGAGCCATCACCCGATGGTAAGCTTCCGCCCGCGGACTTAGCGCCATGAACTTGCTGCCGACCGACCCGTCGTCCAAGACCCAAAGTTAACCAATCGAACACGACGCATGCTATTTACTGACAGCTACTTGTGCATACAATGCTAGCATCGCAGTCGGACCCGGTGTGCTTCGGTAATGAGGGTTGGAAGGTACCGTGTTCTGGAGTGGCTGAGCGTTGGGTGCGAGCGACGCGGTGGCAGGGGAGCGGAGCCAGCGGAGTTGAGGCGGGGCGAGACAGAGATGCGAGGTGCGGAGTGGGAGGAGCCGGTACGAGTGCGGGAGTGAGGCTTTTGAGCGGTTTTGTGAAAGTGCCTCGATACGGGCCGTCATCTAGCGATGCTCCTTAACCGCTTCTCAGTTCTCTTCGGGACTTGGGCGTTTTCACTGAAGTGCCGGTGCTAGATTGATGCCGCTGTGCTTTTGCCGTCAAAGACGAAGAGAAGCGGTTATACCGAGGCGTTCTCGGAACGTGGTACAGAGAGGCTTATTTCCTTTTCCGCTACGGCTCCTACCTCATCGCATTCGACACTGCGAAGCCGTCCTGATTGGTCTAGATGTCGACTAGGTGTCTGGCACTTTGAACAATTATCGGCAGTAATATGTCCCGAACCGCTGCATTGGTGACACTGGACATTTGTTGTATCTCTACTTCCAGTTCCCATACACCAGCTACAGTGACTATCAATAGTAAACCACCCAGCACCCTGACAATTTGAGCAAGCGTCGACAATTGTAAAATAACCTCGCCCCTCACATTCGGGACAAGCAGTGGTCGGGAAGTAGTGCCGCGTCAGTTGACAATGTGAACAGGTGCATTCTTTCCACTCGTGCTTAGACCAACCACACCGCTGACAAATGCACGCGTTCCATCTGTGACCTTTAAAATGGCATATCGCTCTGGTCAGACGCCATCGTAAATTTCTAACACCATCTTCCAACCATTCGTATATCGCATGCAGTATACATATACCGAGCAATACACCGAGTAATCCCAGAAAGATTAATATCGCTGTCATAGCATCAGAATCGCAATCGATATGCTGACTGGACGGTTGGAAAACCGCCGTGAAGCTCCGGTAATCCCAACGGAGAAATTTTCGCAAACACGCCAGATTAACGTTTCGACTTCTTCATTATGGATAAGCGTGCAGCGACCATCGGTGGGCATCAAGCAAAAATGCACCCGCGGTTTTCACCTTTCGCCCCCAAAAAGGTCCGGTTTCGAGACAGGGATTGACGAACGCCCAGGTGCCAACGGCACTTGGCTACGGCTTCAAATGGGAGGGGTGTCCAAATCCATCGAAGGAAATTTCAGCCAACCGACTGCGGTTTCAGACCGGCAATGTTCCATGCATCAGGAAGTGCCGCCGCCAGGGCATCCAGATGTCCACTGGCAACTCCCCACAGGACAAGCGCCGACGGGAATGGTGCTGATTGTCCGCCGGCACCGAAACTCAACCGTCCACGAAGAAAAATCACCGTAGCCTTGTCTGCGATATGGTCATGCCACCAGGCCGTGTCGGTCCGGGACGGAAGGAGCGCGACCACAATCTTGGCGTTCCCGTTCTGCACCTCGGATTTCGCCTTCTCAACCCAGCGGGCGATTTCCCGGCCGTATGGAGGATTCACGAACACCACTCCCTGCCACGGCAGATTCAGGCCATCGTCGTCACTTGTGAAGTGAACGCGGGCTCGAACGGGTGCCCGGCGCTTGTCAGTCGATGGCGAGCATGGGTCCAGGTCAAAAGGTCCAAAGACGGCGTAGAGGGTCGAAAGGAGTTCCTGCGGCGTGTTCCAGTGAACCGTTCCCGAACTGTTCCCGGCATGGGAAAAGAACTTGGGGGACTCCCCCTCCCCCACCAACACCGGTCCCGCCCCGAGGACTGCCAAAACCCGGTCGAGCGTGGCGAGGCGACCGGTCCCGTGGCGCTCCAACTGCACAATGGTCGGATGGGATACCTTGACCAGCCTGGCCAGCGCCCGCTGGGAGATTCGCCGGCGCTTCCGGAGTGCCGCCAGACGCTTGCCGATGGTCTCACCTGGCGGAAGGTTTCGCCCGTGCATCCGGAGCCCGAGCACTTGCAAGACGGATGACCAGGAATCGAGGTTCCCATTCCCGTGTTCCAACAGGCGGACGGTCGGTGTGGAGAGTCCAGCTTTCTGAGCAAGTTCGGCCTGCTTGAGACGCCGGCGTTTGCGCGCGTCTCGGAGCGCTTTTACAAGGCCAGAATGGAAAGCTTGTTTAATCATTCGAGAGTGCTGGAGGCCGAAAAAGAAAAGGAAGTTTGTTCGTTTAGGACAAGGCGAATCGGCATTCCGTGGCTGGTTTTGATTCGCCCTGTCCAAGTCCCAGAAGAATTCCTTCCCACGGCAGTCCATGCGCAGTCCCCTTGAGGGGACGTTAGCCGTGCGTGGCGCGGGGTGGTCCCCTGCCCTGCTTGGCGCTTCGGGTCCGCATCTCGGCGGTGAATTTTACAATTCATCGACACTTCCCAATTTGTATCAAGGTATTGTAAACTGGTCCCATGCGAACCGTTCCACGTGAGCTCATCGTTGAGTTTGTCCGACAAGCCGGGATTGCCCGGCCGCGAGACTTGGCTCAGTTCGGCGCTACCCGCGTTGCGCTGGCGCAACTGGTGTCTGCCGGCGTCCTGTGCCGGCAGGGGCGAGGGTTGTATTCGGTGGCGAACGGCGAGATGACCGAACACCGTTCGCTGGCTGAAATGGCAAAACGCATCCCGCAAGGGGTCGTCTGCCTGCTTTCGGCGCTGCGCTTTCACGATTTGACGGTCCAAAATCCCCACGAAGTCTGGGTCGCCATCGAGGGTCGGGCGTGGAAACCGCGCCTGGATTATCCGCCGGTGCGGGTCTTCCGGTTTTCCGGGAAAGCCTGGTCGGAAGGGGTCGAACGGCACACCGTAGATGGCGTCCCGGTCGCGGTGACGAGTGTGGCCAAGACCATCGCCGACTGCTTCAAATTCCGAAACAAGGTGGGACTCGAGGTAGCGCTCGAAGCCCTGCACGACGCATGGAAAAAGAAGAAGCTCAAGACGGATGACCTTTGGCACTACGCCGAAGTCTGCCGCGTGCTCAACGTCGTGCGACCGTATTTGGATACGCTGCCGTGAAATCACCGCCAAAGAACATTGCGGCGTCGGTGCGGGACCGGCTGAAGGCATTGGCGGTCCAGCAGGGCGAAAACTTCGACTTGGTCCTGGTGCGTTACGGCATCGAGCGGTTGCTCTACCGACTATCGCTGTCGCCGTTGAGGAGCCAGTTTGTCCTCAAGGGCGCGACGCTGTTCCGGGTGTGGGACGGCGCGATTCACCGGGAAACCCGTGACCTCGACTTGGCGGGTTTCGGAGACAGTTCGGTTGAAGCCCTGATTCAGTCCTTCCGCACCATCTGTGCGGTCCAGGTGCCGGATGACGGCCTCGCGTTCCTGGACGTGCATGGGGAACCGCTGCAGATGCTGGAAGATTACGGTGGGGTTCGCCTGACCGTGCTGGGAAAGCTCACCGCCGCCCGGATCAACATTCAAGTGGACGTCGGCTTCGGCAACCGAATCACGCCGGCGGCCAAAGAAATTGAGTTCCCGACCCTCCTCGATTTTCCAGCGCCGATACTTCGTGCCTACCCAGCGGAAACGGTCGTGGCGGAGAAACTACAGGCCCTCGTCGATCTCGGCTTTCGCAACAGCCGCCTCAAGGACTACTTCGACCTTTGGCATATTGGCCGGAACGTCCGGTTTGACGG
>JBJXGR010000153.1:0-42016 GCA_046160045.1 Bryobacteraceae bacterium | reverse complement strand
GCCCGGTAGTCGCGTGCGGCCTTGCCGCTGTTGCCCTCGAGATCCGGCGTGTGCGGCACGGACTCCAGCACATAGCGCTTGTTTTTGAACTCCAGACCCTTCGCGTCGCCGATCTCATGGAGCGCCCGGTAGTAGTCCGGATGCACTTCACTGTTCCACACCGTGTTCTGCGCCTGCGATTGCGGCGGTGTGTGAGCGTCGTGACCGTGCAGGAGGTGGCCGTAGTTGAACAGGTTCAACCCATGCGCGCCGCGCTGGTACATCAGGCTGGCCCACGCCCGCGTCTCTTCGGTGGTTCGCCAATGGTTGCAGCTCGGATAGATCCAGCACTTCCGGCCCTGCACGAGATCGAGCCACGGCTTCAGGTCGAGACTCACCGTCATGTAGCCGCAGCCAGGAGTCACGGCATCGACGAGACCCTGCCTGACCCAGGTGGCGATGTCCAGCCCGCGCTGGTAGCAGGCGTCGATTTTCGGAATCACGCGAACGTGGAAGTACAGCTTCCGTCCCCGCTGTTTTCCCACCCGGTCGAGGATCGCCTTCACGTCGCCGATCAGCCCGGTCATCGACGCGGCGTTGCTTGCGCTCCCGAGCTCTTTGAAGTAGCGCGGGTCGCGATCGAAGTCGAGTGAGATGCCGTCATTGTCCCAACGCGAGATGAACTCCTCGATGATGGCCAGTTTGTGGTCGCGAACTTCCCTGTGCGCGAAGTCGAACATCCCCCAGGTAAAGGAGTCCATGCCCTTCTTGAGGTGCGCCGGCAGGCCCTTGAATCCTTTCTCCCAGTCGATCGGGTATTTTCCATAGCCAAGCAGCAGGTGCGGGTTTTTCTTTTTGAAGCGGCTCACTTCGTATTTGTAAAACTGGTCATGAGGATCGTTCATGCGAACGATCGGAATGACTTTGAGCCCCAGCCGATGCCCGTATTCCACGGCCAGCTTCGGCGGGTTGGCGTCGGCTTCGATCAGCTTCTTGGTATTCTCCCGATAGCGCCAAACCCAGGCGTCGCCGAGCTTGTCGAAGTCGTCCATCAGAAGCTCGCCCGATTTCAGCTCGGCCACGTAGCCGTCGCTCGAACATAGGTTGTAAAGGATGGTGTCGACCTGCGTTCCGGCAAGAGGGTGAATACACTCTTCCACCCATCGCTCCCGGGTGAGCGGATAGTCGGCACAAGGCATATCGTTCCATTCCGTTTCGAAGATCAGCCGGAACGGACGGCCGGAAGCGGGATCGGCGCCGGGCGCGGCGGACGCCGCTGCCGTTGCCGACGCCGCGGCGCCGAGCGACGACAAAGACGAAGTCAGAAATCTGCGTCTGCTTCCTGGCATCGGTGGACTCTCTACCGTCGCAACAATTCGTCGAGCGAAATGACCTGAAACGTCAGGTCGGCCTGGCTGCCCGCGTAGACGATCCCGATGTGCTTGTCGCCGATACGGGACATGCTTGGGTAGCCCCAGGCGTTGCCTTCGTCGAGCCGGAGGTGATGTTGCTGAGGCCAGGTGCGGCCGTCGTCGAAGCTGACTTGAATGGTCTGGTTGACGCGCATTCGCTTGACCTTGGAGTGCGGGTTGGAGAACAGCAGCGCGTGCTTTTTCGCGCCACCCTCCAGGTAGTCGACTCGCAGCAGGCTGCCATTGCAGTTGGGGTCGATCAGCGTGTTGAGATTGGTTTCGTGCGGCTGCCATGTCCGGCCCAGGTCCCGGGTCACGTAGATGGCGCGATAGTGGTAAGTTGGTCCCTCTGTCTCGTTTCGCATGTTCAGCATGATGGAGCCGTCGCCCAACTCCACCGCCGGGCCTTCGCTTGAAAAGAGGTGGGCTGGAGTGCCCACGGTCCAAGTGGCGCCGTGATCGCGGCTGGACATGATCGTTGAAAATGCGCCCCAGCTATCGAAAACACCTCGCTCCACCCGGCCCTGAACTGGCATCACCAGGGTGCCGTCCGCGAGTTGGATCCCTTGTTGGGGCGCGGGCGCCAGCAGCCACCATGATTCCTTTTTCAGCTTGCGGGTGAGATTCTCAGGCTTGCTCCAGGTCCGTCCGTCATCGCGCGAACGGATCATCATGAACTGCGCGCTCTTGCCGATCTCGAAGCCCGCCTCGGATCCGTCGCCGCGCCATTGGTGATACCCGCGCTTACCGTTCATCCAGACCGCGAACACGAAGATCTCGCCGGTCTGCCGGTCTACGATGATGCCCGGATCGCTGACGCCGTTCTGCTCCTGTGGCAACCCGCCGTATTCGCCCATATCCATAATGACTCGGGTGGGCTCCCAGGTTTTTCCGCCGTTGTTGCTGCGGCTGAGTCCGATGTCGATATCGTCCTGCAGGTCGTGCCCCGGATAGCGCCGCCGCACGTCGTAGACGCAGAGCAACGTTCCTGCCGGGGTGGTGGCAAGGGACGGGATGGCATACGTATCGACGCCATCGTCGTGCTCTTTGCGAAGCGCGATGCCGATCCGGTGGCCCACACCGGGCGATTCATCGCGAGGCCTCAGCTTTCCCGCCGAAGTTTCCACGCCGGTACAGGCGGCGGAGATCCGGCCGGACAGGTCAGCCGAGTCCTTCAGTTTCGCCGAAAGCCAGAAGACGTTCTTGCCAGGGAGTAGGAGCAGGTTGGTGTGGAAGGCAACTGCCGGAGCCGGGTGAATGGCGTTGCCGATCCGCTCCGGGGCCGTGCGAGGAGCGCGCGTGGAACCGCCGCGGCGGAGCGAGATCAGATCGTCGGACTCGCCGGTCGAGTACAGTTCGAGCGATTCGAGATCACCGAGGTTGCCGGCGTCCACCGTAAAGGCGATGGAAGTAAGGCGGACGTCGTTGCGAAGGAATCCATGGGCCGGGTCGATCTTTCCGATGTCGATGGTCACTCGCAGCAGCGAGGACATCGGATTTCGAATCAACAGCGGATACACCGGCCGCGACACGGTTGCGGTGACTCCGGGGATGGTCTCCGCGCCCGAGGCGACTAAGGCTGGCAGTAGAAGTGCCAGTACCGCGTTGGTGTTTCTCATAATGCTCCTACAGATCGAACGTCAAGCCGGATTCGAATTGGCGGACTTCGTCGAACCGTGTCCCCCCGCGCAACAGTCGGCCGAGGCGGGGGCGGCGATCGTTGTGGACCCCGCCGCATCGGCGTCGGCATAGCGAAGAAACAGGATAGGCCGGTCGCGATCCGAGAAGTTCCCCTCGGACTTGTGGAGCGTCCAGCAGTTGAAGAACAAGCACTCGCCCGCCTGCATCGGTACTGGTATCGCCTTCGACTCGTCGCCATAACACCAATCTCCACCTTGTATGGCACGAGCAGCGCCAGAAGGCGGTCTGCACTCCCGTCGCATCCGGTCGAGACCGGCCGGCGTTAGGATTGGGCCGTAGCGGTGGTAGCCGTTGGCGGCGTAGTCATGGAACTGGCGCTCGTCGAGCTGGCGGTAGACAAAGGCGCCGTCCACTCACTTGGCCCCATAATCGTGTCGAACCTTGACCACCACCTTGTGGAGATCGTGAACGCCGCCCAGATGGCAGTTCGGCATATGGCCTCCGCCGGTGAAGAACACCGCGAACATTCCCGGATAGAGTTTCACTTTCGTGTAGCTGGCGGGTACATAGAACATCGCTGCTTCGTCTTTCTCGTTATAGGGCGTGTGCAGCTGCAGCTTCTCGATCGGCGCGTATCCGGTGGTGACCTGTCCGGAGATCATGTAGTGCACGTCGATGTACTTGCGATGCGCTTCGAACTCGACTTTTTCCGGCGGCTGCGAGGGAGACTTGTCGATCATCGCGTAGGCCCTGCTGTCGATCTCATGCCTGCCCACAGGCAGCGTCTTCAGATCGGGCCGTTCCAGAAAGCGAAACGCTACTTCGAGCTGTTTGAGTCTCGGGTGGGATCGCCATGACTTCAACTCTCCCTGTATGAGACGGGATGCGGCGTCTCCGGCCGCGCTCGCCGGACCGGTGGAAACCATGCAGGCGACCCCGGCTGCGCCGAGGGTGCGGAGGAAATGGCGCCGGTCATACTTCTGTTCGAAGCGGGCGTTCATTCTATCCCTGCTCCTTTCCCATGAGTCCCCGATTGTACTCAACCAGGATCTCCACGCCGGAAAGCACGGGCGCTTCCGATATCTGCGGGTTGAGCTTGCGGACGCTCACCGCGAGTGCGTTGTCGCCGGCGCGCAACTGCGGGGCGGGAACCGGGAACGTTACCCAGGTGTCGTTGTTCATGATGAACACCGCTCGCGTGCGCCGCGTGGTGACGGGCAGAACCGCTCCGTTGACGGAGACGTCAAACTCGTCCGGCGCGGTGTAGTTGGTGATCTTGAGCCGCAGCGTGACGCGCGGAATCGCGCCGCCCAGCCGGGCCTTCTCCAGGTCATCGGCGAAGCCGAAGCTGACTCTGTGTTCGCCAGGCTTCAAGACGACGGGCAGCGCTATGTCGTCGATAGCCCGGTAGTCCCGCGATGTTTTGCCCTGGTTGCCCTCGAGATCCACGGTGTGCGGCACAGCCTCGAGCACATAACGCTTGTTCTTGAACTCGAGATACCTGGGCTCGTGGATCTCATGCAGCGCCCGGTAGTAATCCGGATGCACTTCGCTATTCCACACTGTGTTTTGCGCCTGGGATTGAGGCCGCGTGTGCGCATCGTGGCCGTGCAGCAGGTGGCCGTAGTTGAAAAGATTCAACCCATGCGCTCCACGCTGGTACATCAGGCTGGCCCACGCCCGCGTTTCCTCCGTTGTGCGCCAATGGTTGCAGCTCGGATAAATCCAGCAGTTGCGCCCTTGCACCAGATCGAGCCACGGCTTCAGGTCGAGACTCACTGTCATGTAACCGGCGCCCGGCGTCACGGCGTCGATGAGGCCTTCCTTGACCCAGGTGGCGACGTCCAGCCCGCGCTGGTGGCAGGCCTCGATTTTGGGAATCACGCGAACATGGAAGTAGAGCTTACGGCCGCGTTGTTTGCCCACGCGGTCGAGAATCGCCTTGACCTCGCGGATCAGCCCGGTCATCAGCGCGGCATGGCGGGCGCTACCGGACTCCTTGAAGTAACGGGGATCGCGATCGAAGTCGAGCGAGATGCCGTCGTTGTCCCAGCGCGAGATGAACTCCTCGATGATGGCCAGCTTGTGGTCACGGACCTCCTTGTGCGCGAAGTCGAACATGCCCCAGGTGAACGAGTCCATGCCCTTCTTCAAGTGCGCCGGCAGTCCCTTGAATCCTTTCTCCCAGTCGATCGGATACGTGCCGTGGCCGATCAGCAGTTGCGGATTGTTCTTCTTAAAGCGGCTTACTTCGTAGCGGAAGAACTGATCGTGCGGATCGTTCATGCGGACGATCGGAATCACTTTGAGACCCAACCGGTGCCCGTAT
The DNA here is from genome assembly GCA_046160045.1 of Bryobacteraceae bacterium. GTDB lineage: Bacteria > Acidobacteriota > Terriglobia > Bryobacterales > Bryobacteraceae > CAZGUX01. Next base: position 36,655 of record JBJXGR010000153.1, on the reverse strand, counting down.
TCCACGGCCAGCTTCGGCGGATTGGCATCGGCTTCGATCAGCTTCTTGGTGTTTTCCCGATAGCGCCAAACCCAGGCGTCGCCGAGTTTGTCGAAATCGTTCATCAGCAACTCGCCCGATTTCAGTTCGGCCACGTAGCCGTCGCTCGAACACAGGTTGTAAAGGACGGTGTCGACCTGGGTTCCCGCCAGCGGGTGAATGCACTCCTCTACCCATCGATCTTTGGTGAGCGGATAGTCGGCGCAGGCAATGTCGTTCCACTCCGTCTCGAAGATCAGCCGGAAGGGGCGTCCGGCGCCAGTAGCCGCCGGCGATGGCGCGGCGCTGGCAACGGCTCCCGCCGCACCCAGCGCGGAGAAAGAAGACGCGAGAAAACCTCGACGGCTCTTCGGCATGGCCCCCTTCCTAGAAGTTGTACTTCAGGGCGAACTGCAGGCTGCGGCCTTCGCTGCCGGAAGTGATCCGCCCGAAATTCACGTCGGCAAGGTTGGTGATCGGAACGCCCAGCACCACGTGATTGAGCCAATTGAACAGTTCGAAGCGGAACTGGAGCCGGTGCCGCTCGTTAAACGAAAACACCTTGAGAAACGCGACGTCCGACCAGAAGGCGTTGGGACCGCGGAGCGTGTTGAAGCCCAGGTTGCCGAAGCGGCGCTGGGCGATCACGCCAGTCACGTCGAACGCCGCGCGGTTGAACACCAGCAGGCGGTCGGCGCCGTTCACCTTGGGATCCACGCCGGGAACGGCGTCCGGGCGTAAGCCCGCGGCTCTGCCGTTGCCAATGGCATCCCGGCCCACCGTAACGTTGAGCGGATAGCCGGTTCTGACGTTAACGATCCCCTGCAAGGTCCATCCCCCGAGGACCGCCCTCCCGATCGCCGACGGCTTGGCAAAGTCCGCGGTGGGGACCTGGTATGACGGCACCAACACCATGCGGTGACGTGTGTCGGATCCTTTGGGGCCATACGAAGCGCGGATATTGCCGAAGTCCTGCGTGTTTCCGTCGCCGACGAAAGCGCCATCCGGGTTGTGATATCCGAGCGCGTGCGACCACGTATAGTAGAAATCCGCGGTCAGGCCCTTCGACAGCCTCTGGTTCACCGAGAACTGAAACGCGTGGTAGGTCGACGACGCGCCGCCTTCCCGCAATAGCACCCCGCTGAAATCAGGATTGATGCGTTGATTCGTCGCCGGATTCACCAGGTTCACTTCGCGAGCCGTGTACTGAAACAACGCGCGCGAACCGACGTACGATGCCTGCACGGCCAGTGTGGAAGTGAGGGCGCGCTGCAAACTGAGGTTCCACTGATAGGCCTCCTCATCCTTGCGATTGCGCTGCGCAATGCTCCGCCCAAGCTTCAAGCCAGCCGGTAGTCTGCTCAGGTCACCCGTGGATGCCGCAGTCACAACAGCAGGGCCGAAGGAGAACGGAAAGGGGAACTTCAGTGACACGTTCGAGGGAAGATCGTTCTGGCGGAAGCTGGTAACCAGCGGCAGTCCACCGGGGAGAAAACTCATGTCGTAGTAGAAGAACGGTTGCGGAGGGATGAACAGCCGGCCTCCGCCCGCGCGAAGAATCGTCTTCCCATCCCCAACAAGATCGGCCACTATGCCGATCCGAGGCGCGAAATTGTTGCGGTCCTTATCGAATACCGGCGTGTTGTCCGGGCCCGACAGTCCCGGAGCGAACGGACCGAACGGATCGCTTACCACATTGAGCGGACCCCGGAACGGCGTGTAGTATTCGTAGCGGAGGCCCACATTCAGCGTTACGCGATTGTTGACGCGGAAGTCATCCTGAAAGTACACACCGGTGGTGACCGTGTCGAACCCTTTGTTTGGGAGCCCGAACAGAACATCCACCGCGATCGGCTTGTCGTCGATTAATTCCTGGATGCTGTTATAGGACAGGATCGGGTTTTCTTCGATGATTCGCAGGCTGGCGATCTTCCGGATATCCACGCCGGTCTTGAACGTGTGACGCCCGGAGACGATGGATAGGTTGTCGGTGAACGAGTAAGTGGTCGTATTGAAGTTGATCCGGCACTGGCCGTCGATGGCCGTGAGGCCGGGCGCCCGGGCCGAGCCGATTCCGTCCCGCAGGCCTTCCTGGAGCCGGTCAAGCTGCGACTTGTTGATACCGAACCGGAACTCGTTGAACTTCGTGGCCGACAAGGGCATGTTGTGCTGGATGCCGAGGTTCTTGAACGTCTGCGGGAAGCCGCGGCGATGCGCCGGATCGAAGTTCGGCGTGCTGAAAACCTGATCGTTGTAGTTGAACCGGACGGCGATCGCCTGCTGGCGAACCTTGAAATCCACACGGGAAAGAGTGGTCATCTCGTCGTTCTTGCGGGCGTCGTTACGCTGGTGGAAGCAGACCAACGGGTTCGCCGTTGGCGAGCATCCGGACGGGCTGAGGGACTGATAGTGTCTCCGAAGGTCCGGATTCTGGATGCTGGCGATGGCCGAATCCGTAAGACGGTTGCCGGTGATCGCCGAGGCGCGCGAGATTTGAGCGCCTTCGAAGTTGAAGAAGTAGAAGATCCGGTCCTTCAGAACCGGGCCGCCCAGGTTGCCGCCGTATTGATTGTGACGGAGCGCTGGCCGCGGCAGGCCGGCGCGGTTGGAGAAGAAGCTGTTGGCGTTCAATGCGTCGTTTCGGAAAAAGTGAAACGCGGTACCGTGAAGCTGGTTCGTGCCGGATTTTGTCGTGATATTGACGACACCACCCGTGGACCTGCCGTACTCTGCCGAAAATGCGCTGCTGGTCGCTTTGAATTCCTGCACGCCTTCGACGCTCACGGTGTTGATGGCCGCGCCTGTGCCACCCGTTCCCGCTGCCGCATCTCCCACTCCGTTGTTTTCTCCGAACGTCATGTCCACGCCGTCCATCAGGTAGTTGTTGCCGAAAGCGGGCGATCCATTGAATTCGACACCTCCCCGCGCGCCCACCAAGCTGCCGGCACTAACGGGCTCCGCTGTGCGGTTGATGACACCGGGCTGCAGTCCCACCAGTTGGAGGAAGTTCCTCCCGTTGAGCGGCAGGTCTCTCACCTTGGCGCTATCGATTACGGTGCCCAGTTCGGTGGTTGTCGCGTTCACTAGCGGTGCCGCGGAAACCACTTCGATCGTCTCTGTGACTTGGCCAACGGTCATTTTGATATCGATTCTGGGCCGTGTTCCGGAGTTCAAGACGATCTCGGAGGTCGTAGCTTTTTGGAAGCCGGGCTGCTCGGCCCGAAGCACGTAGCGGCCGGCAGGCAGGAGAGGGAATTCGTAGTAGCCTTGGTCATTCGTGGTCGAGGTTCGAGTCTCGTTGGTGGCCACGTTCGACGCCTCGAGCCGCGCGCCGGCAACGGCGCCGCCGCCCGGATCGGTCACCACGCCGACGATTGAACCTCCGCCAATCTGAGCGGCGGCGGGATTTGAGGCGGCTATTGCCGCGGCTCCGGCGACAGCGAGTAGTCTTGCAAAGCGAAGCGAAGTCATACGATTGCTCCTTAGATGTGGCGGGCGGCCATGCGGCGGCAAACCGGCTCCCAGGTTCCGCACGAACGACAGCAAAAGGCGATCCTGCACAAATCGTGGCTCGTCAATCTTACGTGTGCAGGTTTTAGTTGTCAAGTGGCACCCGGATTTTACGGATTCTACCATTACAGGGCTACGATCTCTCTAAAAAAGTGGAGAATTGACAATGTCGGCGCAATCTGGCACACTGCGGCATACGCTGGAATCAGGAGGAAGGAACCGATTGAATTCGACCAGAGCCGGACTGTTTCGCGAAGAGAGGCAGATCCACATCCTGGAGTTGTTGAAGACCGATCAACGGGTTCAAGTGGCAGCCTGGCACAGACGTTCGAGGTCAGCGAGGACACCATCCGGCGCGATCTGCGCAGTTTGCACAGCCATGGATTGATCGTCAAGACCCATGGCGGAGCCATGAACCGGGTGGCGGCGCCAAGGTCGTTCGAGAACCGCCTCGAATGCGCATCCAACGTCAAATCCCTCATTGGGAAGGCCGCTGCCGATCTCGTGGAGGAGGACGAGTGCCTTCTGATCGACAGCGGGACAACGGCGCTTCACGTTGCCCGTTCGCTCAGCGTCAATCGCGCGAAGGTATTGACCAACAGCCTCGAGGTGGCGGGGGTGATATCCGAGTTCGGCAAGCACGATCTGCTCGTGCTCGGCGGGGCGCTGGGATCCGCTTCACCAACTGGTGGGGCCGGCGACGGTCGAACAGCTTTCGCGCTATCGCGTCGACAAGGTATTCCTCGGCATGCCGGGTGTGGACTTCAAGCATGGAATTACGGTGCCTTCCGAGGAAGGAGCCGCTGTGAAGCGGGCGATGATCGAGATCGGACAACAGGTGATCGGGCTCGCCGACCACACCAAACTCGGAGAGGTGGCCTTCTCCTATGTGGCGCCGGCCTCTGTGATCGACATTCTGGTCGCCGATGACGCGGCCGACCTGGGGCCGTTCGGCTCCCTGAGTTGGGAGGTCTTGCGGATTGAAGCGGAAGGGGAATGAACATGACAAACCGCGCTTGGGCCATCCTGCCGGTGCTTGCCTTGGCGAGCTCGCTGCCCGCGCTCGAGAAATTGACCGTATCGCGCGACGATAGTGTCTACGAAGCCTTCGCCGACATCGCGCAAAGCAGAGGCACGTTGGTGGTCACCTACCGCGAGAGCATGATGCACGCGCCGTACCCGTTTTCCCGCGTGGTGGTGCGCCGCAGCATCGATGGCGGCAATACGTGGCTGGCCAAACAGGTCCTGATCGAGAAGAACGCCACGGCGGGCCAGGGACGGCTGAACTGTTCCCGCATCGCCGCGTTGCGGGATGGCACGCTGCTTCTCGTGGTGGACTACTATCCCGAAGGCGCTTCGGAGCTGCAGGGCATGGAGGCGATCCGCATCTTGCTGTTTCGCAGCACCGATGCAGGCAAGACGTGGACCGGCCCGCTGGAGACGGGAGTTCGCGGCGCTATCGTCCCCTCGCTGCAGCAGTTGAGCAACGGTGATCTCCTGATGGGACTGACCCGGCTGGTGGCCCCCGACGGAACGATCGCCAATCGCCGCGAAGAGCAGCTTGTCTATCGCTCTGGTGATGGCGGCCGGAAGTGGGAGGGGCCATTCGCGGTACCGCAGCATCCCACGATCGCCCTGAACCTCAACGAAGGCGACTTTGCCGAGATGGACGACGGCACCGTGGTCCTTTACATGCGAGAAGACAAGGAAGGCTTCACCGGCTGGAAGAGTCTGTCGCGCGATCGCGGCAAGACGTGGTCTCAGCCGTTACGAACGCACATGCGTTCGGTGTGCGGCCGCCCGTCGGTCGGCCGGCTGCGGAGTGGCGAGGTCGCCATCACCTACCGAACGTGCGCCGCGGTTTCCGCAAGCTTGGCCTTGTACGTGGAGACTCCGGAGGAAGCTGTGCGGACTGCACCGCGCGACCGCAACAACTATAAGACGGATTTCCACGCCGGACGCTTTGCTTTGCTCGACAATGACCGCTCGCTCTATCCCGACACCGGCTATTCGGGCTGGGTCCAGTTGCCGGGAGGCGACATGTTCGTGGTTAACTACATCGTCGACGACGCGCCCCGCGCGCAGATTCGCGGCTATGTCGTCTCGCGCAAAGACTGGTTCCTATTTCCCGAGGGCGCCATTCCGTGGCAGCACGCCAGCCGCGAGCCGTACATCGAGATCGCCGCCGAGTGGGCCGAGAAACAGGTGCGGGCGAACGAGAAGAAGGACTGGTCCCGCAAGGTTCCCACGCAAAAGTGATGACGCAGGACGTAGTGATCGCCGGTGGCGGTGTCAACGGTCTCAGCATCGCGCTGCAACTCAAGTTGCTCGGCGTCGCGCGCGTCACCGTGCTCGAACGCCACCACATCGGAGCTGGCCAATCGGGTCGGGCGGCGGGCATCGTGCGCGCCTTGGTCAACAACTCCGCCGTGGCATCCATGCTGCTGGAATCGCTCCGGTTCTTTGACACTTTCGAGGAGCGTTTCGGTCAGCGGATTCCGTTCCAGAGGCCCGGCTATTTGCTGGTGAACTCGTCTTCGGCCGCCGCGGCGATGGACCAGACGATCGCCAATGCCAGCGCCGCGGGTTGCACGGCCGGCCGCATTTCGGAGGCCGATGCCGCTGACTTGCAGCCGGGCCTGCGACACAGGCCCGACGACATCTATGCTTTCGAGCCCGGAGCGATCCACTTGGATCCGATGTTGGCGACGCAGGTGCTGGCGGGTGTCGCGCGGCGTCAGGGAGTGCGAATCGAGGAAGGCTGCGAAGTCGAGTCGATTCTGGTCGAGAACGGTCAGGCGGCGGGCGTCAGCACCCGGCAGGGACCATTTCGAGCGGAGAAGACCGTCCTTGCGACCTCGGTGCTCGGCGCGGCGCAACTTCGAAGCGTTGGCGTCGGGATTCCGGTGTTCCCTCACCGCGCCGAGATGGCGTTCTTCTCGGTGTTTCCTGAATCCGCGCATCGTCTGCGCTGCATCCTTTCGGACGCAAGGACGCTCCTCTATATGCGCCCGGAGGGCGCAGACCAGATGTTCGTCGGCTGGCGGGAAGGGGACCGGATCGCCTCGCCGGACGACTTCGCCGCAGTGGACCCGGAGAACTACCGCCAGACCTCACACTTAGAGGCGCTGGCCGACATGCGGCGCCGCGTCACCGATTCGCTACCGTTCATGGCCGATGGCTTCGTTCATCGAACCTACGCCTGCGTCTACGACTACACGCCAGACGGCATGCCGGTTCTAGACCAAGCCGAGACCGTGCCTGGCCTGTTCTTCGCTCTCGGTTACAGCGGCGGCGGGTTCTCGCTTTCCCCTTGGGTAGGCGCGGCGATGGCGCGATATGTCTCCGAGGGCGTCAAGCCGCCGGCGATGGAATTGCTGCGCCTGTCGCGGTTTCGCGAAGGCGCGACTGTTGCCTGGAGCAACTCCGCCATGGGGAACCGGAAATGAGCAGCGCCATCGCCGATCCTGCCTTCGACCGCGTATTGCTCACACCCGAGTATCTGGCCGATCCGTACCCGTTCTACCGGGAACTTCGCGAGAACGCGCCAGTCTGGTTCAGTCAGCGGCTGAACGGTTGGGTCGTGACGCGGTACGCAGACGTCTCGGCGGGACTGCTCGAAAAACGGCTGATTTCGGGACGGCGCGTGGAATCGTTTGCAACTGGCCTCGATCCGGCAACGCGCGAACAGATGCGGCCGCTCCACGAGCACCTGGGCAAGTGGATCGGCAACATGGACCCGCCGGACCATACACGCTTGCGAGGCTTGGTCAACAAGGCCTTCACGCCCCGCATGGTTCAGGAGTTGGCGCCGGCCATCTCGCAAATCACAGCGCGGTTGCTCGACGCCGCGCCGGCGCGCGGCGAAATGGAGTTCGTGCGGGAGTTCGCCTACCCGTTACCTGCCACGGTAATCGGAGAGATGATCGGCGTGCCTCTCGCCGATCAGGATCGATTCATCGCCTGGGCCGATGACATCACGGCCTACACCGGCAGCGGCAGCGCGGATACCGCCCTCAGCCTCGCGGCGCAACGCAGCGTGGCGGCGCTGACGGAGTATTTCCTCGGAATCGCGCACGATGCGCGCCGGCGTCCGGCGAGCGGACTGATCGGAACGCTGGTGGAGATAGAAGAAGCCGGCGAGAAGCTAACCGAACAGGAACTGGTGGCGATGTGCACCTTTCTGCTCGTGGCCGGACACGAAACGACGATGGCGCTGCTATCGAATGGGCTGCTGGCGCTTCTGCGAAATCCGGACGCCCACGCGGCGTTGGCGGCGGATTCGGATCTTTTCAAGACGGCCGTCGAAGAGTTCTTGCGATACGATAGCCCCATCCAGCATCAGACTCGCGTGGCTGGCGAGTCATTCGATCTCGCCGGCACCCGCATCGAGCAGGGGCAGCGAGTACTGCTGATGTTGGGATCCGCCAATCGAGATCCCGATCAGTTCACCGATCCAGACCGGTTGAACCTGTGGCGCGAGCCGAACCGTCACATCGCATTCGGACTGGGGATTCACTACTGTATCGGAGCGCCCCTCGCCAGGCTGGAGGCGCAAATCGCCTTTCCGGAGATCCTCCGGCGGTTTCCCGGGTTGCGCCTGGCCGAACAGCGAGTGGAGTGGCGGGTTCATACGTCGAATCGCAATCCGCTACGAATGCGAATCGAGTGGTAGAAGCGAAACGAAATTAGGAGACGAAGAGAATGCGGCAGAGCAGGGTCAAGAAGCGTTGGGTACAAGGGAAACCGGTACTGGGGACGGTGGCCCATTTTTCGGATCCGTCGAGCTCCGAGTTGATCGGCTTGATGGGATTCGACTGTTTGTGGATCGACCTCGAACATCAGCCGCTCAGCATGGCCGACGCCAACAATATGATCCGTGCCGCGCGAGTCGCCGACATGGATGTAATGGCTCGTCCGGCCAAGGGAGAGTTTATGCGCATGGCGCGGCTCATCGAAGCCGGCGCGTCGCTCATCATGTATCCTCGTTGCGAATCCGCCGCCGAAGCCCGCGAGCTGGTGCGTTGCGGAAAGTTTCCGCCGCTTGGTGAACGGGGATTCTTCAGCGCGAGCGCCGACAATCCGTACAGCACGATGCCGGCGAAAGACTACGTGCGGGAAGCCAATGAGCAGACGACGCTCATTGCGCAGATCGAATCGCCGAACGCGGTGGGGCAAGCAGCGGAGATCGCGGCCGTGGACGGCATCGATATGTTGTTCTTCGGACCCGGGGACTTTTCCGTGATCTCCGGCGTGCCGGGCGACATCCTGAATCCCGTTGTCCAGGCTGGTCTTGAGGAAACCGCTCGCGCGGCCCTCGCCGCGGGCAAGCGTTTCGGCACCATCGTGCCGGGCCTGGAATACGCGAAGCGAATGCTCGAACTCGGCGCATCCTTGCTTTGTTATGGAGGCGACATGCATTTCGTCCGTCAGGCGCTGATCGATGTCAGGACCCGCTTCGGACCGCTCGGTTTCGAGTTCGAGCCCAAGCTCAGTCATGACAAGACCGGTCCGGCCACGGTCTGACGAGGAGAACGTAACATGAAACAGCGAGTGCTTGGCAAACTCGGTTGGAGCGTCTCGGAGATCGGTTTCGGATCCTGGGCGCTCGGTAGCAACTGGGGCCCGCAGAACGACGAGGACTCGGTTCAGGCGATCCAACGTGCCCTGGACCTCGGCTGCAACTTTATCGACACGGCCCGCGCCTACGGGGACGGACGCAGCGAACGGATCATCGCCCGCGCGTTGAAGGGCCGGCCAAAGGGCTCCGTCTACGTCGCCACCAAGGTTCCGCCGGTGCTGCCCGGAGATTGGCCGCCGGGCCCTTACGATTCGATCGAACAGCGCTATCCGGAAGCGCACATTCGAACGATGGTCGACAACAGCCTCCGCGACCTCGAAACCGATTGCCTTGACCTGATTCAGATTCACACGTGGTCACGGGCGTGGAATCGCAATGCATCCGCCTTCGAAGTGCTGCGCGCACTGAAGAAGGAAGGCAAAGTCAACGGGATCGGCATCAGCACTCCGGAGCACGATCAGAACGCGGTGATCGATCTGATGCGCGCCGGCCTATTGGACACCGTCCAGGTGATCTACAACGTCTTTTCGCAGGAAGCGCAGGAGGGCCTTTTCGCCGAAGCCGTCGAACATGGCATCGGAGTCATCGTCCGCGTAGCTTTCGACGAAAGCTCGCTCACCGGCAAGCTCACCGAATCGACCGCGTTCCCCGAAGGCGATATTCGCGGAAACTACTTCGCGGGTGATCGTCTTCCGCGCACCGTACGCCGCGTGAAAGCGATCGAGGCCGCCATTGCCGGCGAGGAGCCGGACACGGCAACGGCCGCTCTGAAGTTCGCCTTGAAGCCCGCAGCGGTGTCCACCGTGATCGCGGGCATTCGCAATCCGTGGCAGGCGGAGAGAAACTGCGCCGTGGGAGACATGCCGCCAATGAGCGGCGAACTGGAGGCCAGGTTGCGGACCCACTATTGGCGCCGCGCCTTCTGGCATGCGGGCAAGTGAACACGATCGAAGGGGAGGAACATGAGTAGAGGAGCGGTGCGCATCGGTTTGTTGGGATGCGGGACGATTTCGCAGTTCGCCCACTTACCGGCGCTGATGAGAGCGCAAGGCGTGAATTTCGCCGCCATCTGCGACGCCGCGCCGGATGGGCGCGCGCGCGGGAGTGACGAATCTGTTTACCGACTACGGCGAGTTTCTGGCGTCGAGCGGCGTGGACGCGGTGCTGATCGCGGTTCCCGATGAGTTCCATCTTCCACTGGCGAAGCGGGCGCTCGAGGCGGGCAAGCACGTTCTTGTCGAGAAGCCGCTCGGCGTCAACAGCGAGGAATGCGCCGCGGTGTGGGAAGCGGTGAGGCGATCCGGAAAGAAACTGGAAGTGGGCTGCATAAAGCGCCACGATCCAGGCATCGCCTTTGCGAAGGCCTTCGTCCAGGACCGCGTTGGCGAGATCTTCTCCGCCAGCGCCTGGTATCGCGATTCGATGTTCCGGTACGACATGCAGGAAGCGATCCTGCCCGATGTAGTGACCAGCCGCCAATCGCTTCGGCCCGCCAGCGATCCGAAAACAACCGACAAACGGCACTATTCCCTGGTGACGCATGGCGCGCACCTGTTCGACACGCTCCGGTTCCTCGCGGGCGGCATTTCTGCGGTCAACGCGAGTCTTGTGGAAAAGTGCGGGCAGTATTCCTGGCATGGCGTCCTCCATTTTGAACAAGGTGCGCTTGGACACTTCGAGCTTTCCGTGAAGACGAGCGGCGAATACACCGAAGGCTACGTTGTCCATGGCGAACATGGCAGCGTCGAGATCCGGACATTCCTGCCCTTCTACAACCGCGTAGGTGAGGTCCGCGCTTTCGATGGCCGGACGCAACAGTGGCACACGCCGCTCGGCAGCAACAGCAATCCTTACAAGAATCAAGTCGAAGCCTTCGCCGCCGCGATTCTCGAAGATCGCCCCACTAATCCCGACACTACCGATGGGTGGGCGGCCGTGAGTGTGCTGGAAGCCGTGGAGGAGTCGGTGCGGCGCGGCCAGCGGGTCGACGCCGGCGGCGTCGCGGCGAGTGTCTGACGATGAAGCTCAGGCATCTTCTCGCGCACCTACAGCCGGTCCACTCTGGATGGCGTCCTCGATGCCATTGCAGCCCACGGACTGTCGCACGTCCACTTCAATCAGCCGCATTCGAACCGCACGCGCTTGCTGTTCGCCAGCAGGTTGCCGGGTTTCTGACATCTCTCGAGGAAAACCAATGAGCGTCACCAAGATTCGTCACACCGGAATCGTCGTCAGCAATATGGAGATGTCGCTCCCCTTCTATCGCGATCTGCTGGGCCTCAAAGTCTGGTGGGACCCAATCGAGGAGGGCCCCATGGTGGAAGCGGTGACGGCGGTGCCCGGCGCGCGGATTCACACGGTCAAGTTGAAGGCGCCCGATGGCGTGTCGATCGAACTGCCCCATTACCTCAACACGCCCCGGCCGGTTCCGCCGCTGAATGCCTCGAACAACGTCGGCTGCAATCACGTCGCGCTCCAGGTCGGGGATCTCGATGCCCTGTATCGCAAGGCGTCGGCCCAGGGAATCCGCTTCCACACGCCGCCAACGTTGGCGGGAGGCGGTAAGGCGAAGGTGACCTGCTGCCGCGAACCGGAGGGCGTGATTGTCGAGTTGGTGGAGATCCTGGCATGAGCGGGGCAGGGATCGGCTACCGGCGCGATGGCTACGAGTTTCTTGGGAGCGTCCTCTCGGGATTCGACCTGGAATCGGCGCGCACGAATCTGGACCGTCTGATCGCGTCGCGCAATCCGCGCATCGGTCCCGACGAGATCTACTCGGCGCACCAGCAGGAGCGCTGGCTTCTCGGCATCGCTGTGAGCAAGCCGTTGCTCGACGCGATCGAAGCGCAGATCGGCCCGGACATTGTTCTCTGGTCCACGCATCTGATCTGCAAGCCGCCGCGGACGGGCCGTGCGATTCCCTGGCACCAGGATCGCCCGTATTGGAACGTCAGCAAGTTGAGCGGCTCGGTCTGGCTCGCCTTCGATGATGTGGACGAATCGAACGGAACCATGTTCGTCCTGCCCGGCTGGCACAAACAGGACTTGCGGCGGCGCGCCACCGGTGATGAGTTCTTCGATGAGGAAATCGATCCCGCGGTGCTCCCGCTCAACGTCAACGAACTCGCGGTCCCTTACCGCCTGAAGGCAGGCGAGGCAGGGGTTCACGATACGATGCTTCCGCACCGCTCGCCGCCCAATACATCGGATCGCTGGCGCCGGATCCTGGTTTGCCGCTACATGGCGGCGGACGGAGAGATGGGCGCGAAAGAGTATCCGGACTATCGCACCGGAGAACCGTTTGCGCGGAAGTATTACCTGGTGCGGGGAAGAGACGTTTTGAACCGGGGCCTCGAACGGGTCACACAGGAGTACTGAAGAGGGTGTCACTTCACGTAAGCGATCTCACGCCGGTGGCGGCTCCGCCTGTCAACACCCGCTATCGCCGCATCGTCACGCCCATCCCCGCGCCGCCGTCGATCGCTGAGATCGAAAGGCTTCGCCAGGTCGAGCCGCAATCGATGGCGGGGATGCCGCCGATTCTGTGGGACAGCGCCGAGGGCTTCCTCGTTCGCGATCCGTACGGCAATCAGTGGATCGACTTGAGCAGCGGCATCGTGGTGGCCAATGTCGGCCACGCGCATCCGGATCTCGTGGCTGCCATCCGTCACCAGCTCGATGCGAAACTGATCTTCTCCTACGCCTTCTCCACCAAGGTCCGGCGCGAACTGCTCGAACGCCTCGTGTCGATTTCTCCGGCGGGAATGAATAAGGCGATTCTTTTCTCTTCCGGCACGGAAGCCAACGAGTGCGCGCTGAGCCTGATGCGCAAACACGGCTTGCGAATCGCGCCGGGCAAGCTGGGGATTCTCTCCATCGAGTCCAGCTATCACGGGCGAACGCTATCGGCCAAACTCGCCGGTGGTCCGCCGGGAATCGTGGACGGCATCGGCCGCGAGAGTGTGTATCATTGGCAGTTGCCCCTTCCCGGCGGTCCTGATTCCAACGGGTTCGACGAGGATCTGGCGGCACGCGGCATTGCCCCCGCATCCGTGGCTGGGATCATTCTCGAAGCGATCCCCGGCTGGACGACGACACTGTATCCGGACCACTACATGCGCCAACTGATGCAGTGGGCCGGCCGCCACAACGTGTTGGTCACCATCGACGAAGTGCAAAGCGGAATCGGCCGCACCGGGCGCATGTTCGCCTTCGAGCACTACGGCATCGTGCCGGACCTGATCACCTGCGGCAAAGGCCTCAGTTCGTCGCTGCCGCTTTCGGCCGTCATCGCGCGGCAGGAACTCATGGACCTCTCGTCGCCCGGCGAGATGTCGAGCACGTTCGGCGGCAATCCGGTGTGCGCGGCCGCGGCGCTGGCCTGCCTCACGATCCTCCATCGCGAGCGTCTGGTCGAGCGGTCCGCCGCGCTGGGCGCCGAGTTGGGCGAGGCGTTGGACCGGCTTGCCGCCCGGCACCGTCCACATGTCAAGATGCACAATGGCCGCGGACTCTTCTATTCGATGCATTTGAAAGACCCAGCCACGGGAGAAGCGCTCGGCGACGTCGCCGACAACATCGTGATGACCTGCCTCCGCCGCGGTGTTTTGATGTTCCTCACGGGCAGGGGATTCTTCAAGATCGTGCCGCCGCTGACGATCGATCGGGATGCGCTGTTCGAAGCCGTGGACGTGATCGGCGGCGCAATGGATGAGTTGCTGGGAGCATAAATTGGGACACTTCGGTGCGTTGGACTGGACCGTGTTGGCGATCTACTTCATTGGGTCGATCGCCCTCGGAAGCTATTTCGGAAAACGGCAACACAATGCCGAAGACTTCCTGCTCGCGGGCCGGAAGATGTCGTGGCTGCCGGTGGCGATCTCGATCATGGCTACCAATACCAGCGCGGTCAGCTATATGGGCGTGGCTGCTTACATATACAAGCAAAACCTGATGCTCTATCCGAACATCATCACCCTCGTTCTGATCACGCCCCTGGTCCTGTACCTGTTCGTGAACTTCTATTACAACTTGAAGGTTTACACGGCCTACGAATACCTGGAAAAGCGATTCAATCCCCTGGTACGCAGCATTGCCAGCGTTCTCTTCATCTTCTTGCGGCTGTGCTGGCTGGCGACGATGATCTACGCAACTTCCATCGCGCTGGCCGAGATCACCGGCGTTTCGCAAGTTTACTGCTCGCTCGCGTTGGGACTTGGCACCTCTCTCTACACCGTGCTGGGCGGTATGGAGGGCGTCATTTGGACCGACGTTGCCCAGGCGGCGGTGTTCATCGCCGGTATCTTCTTTATCGGCGTCTACGTCCTGATGGACTTCGGTTGGGACATCGGGCAGGTCTACGCCGTCGCCGACGCGGCCGGGAAGACGCGCATGGCTGACTGGACACTGGATCCCATGATCGATATCACTGTTTGGAGCGTCGTATCCGGCTACCTCGTGATCAACCTGGCATCGTACGGAGTGGATCAGGTGGTTCTTCAGCGCTACTTCACGGCGAAGGATCTCGCTACCAGCCGGCGTTCGGTGATCGCCAACGCTTGCATCGACGGCCCGACGTCAACACTGCTTTTTCTGGTTTCCGTCGGGATCTTCTCCTACTTCCATAAGCATGCCGATCAACTGCCGGCCAACTTCAGTCCGGACCGGGTTCTGCCGTATTTCGTCATCACAGCCCTTCCGTCAGGCGTCGCCGGACTCGTGATCGCAGGCATCATGGCCGCCACGATGTCGAGCATTAGTTCCGGCGTGAACTCCATCACCACTGCCTCGCTCGTCGACTTCTATCAGCGCTTCTTCCGGCGCGAGGCGCCGGCTCAGCACTACTTGAGTGTGTCGCGCTGGATGTCGCTGTTCTGGGGCGTCATCGCAACCGTCATGGGCTTGTTCGTCAGTAGACTGGGGACCGTACTCGAAATTTCGGCCAAGACCAACAGCTTCTTCACCGGAATTCTCTTGGGCATCTTCCTGCTCGGCATCCTGACGCTACGAGCCAACTGGCAAGGGACCAGCCTCGGAGCACTTGTCAGCCTTCTGATCGTGATCTATGCCGGCACGTTCACGCGGACATCTTTCTTCTTGTATGCGCCTTTGGGCCTCGGGCTTACGATGATCCTCGGCTATCTATTCAGTCTCGGGTTCCCTGCAATGAATCCGGAGAGCCTGCGCGGTCTGGTGAAAGGGCACGGCGTTGACGGCATTCAGGTGGCGAGCGCGGAGGCATCGGCAACGGTATGAACTCCGTACTTGCTCGAGCCCACCTTTCCGGGTGCTACGTAACGGTTCCCACTCTCTTCGCGGACGATGACCTTGCCGTCAACCTCGCCGGCATCCGGCGTCATGTTCGCTTTTTACTCGAGGGCGGATTGCAGACCGGCAACGCCGTCCTGCTCGCCTGCGGCGCCGCGGGTGGATTCAGCACCATGTCGATGGACGAACGAGTACAGGTCACCGCGGCGGTGATCGAGGAGGCGAACGGACGAATCCCAGTCGTAATGGGTGCGCAGACAACCAGCACTCGCGAGTTGGCCACGCTTGCCCGTACCGCCGAGCGCCTGGGCGCCGAGTGCATCCAGGTCTCCCCGCCTTTCTACTTCCCGGCTACCGAAGACGACTTCTACGAGTTCGTCAGCACCGCCGCCGATGCTGCCGACATCGGGATCGTCGTGTACAACACCTACACATCGAGTTCCGCCGTGGCTCGCGGACTCGTCGAGCGGCTTGTCGAAGTGCCGAACGTGATCGGCTTGAAGTGGGCCACGCCCACTTCGGACTTCATGGAGTTCGAGCAGGTCATCGTGCAGTTCGCGCACCGGTTGAGCATCATCGACAACCAGGTCCGCTTCGTCACCAGCCACATACTGGGCGCACGAAGCATCGAAGTTCATGTGTGCAACTACTGGCCGCAATGGGGCGTGGCACTGTGGAATCTTCTCGAAGGGGGCCGCTATCGCGAAGCGCAACTCGAACTGGCCCGCGTCGCGCTTCCTTACTACACTCTTTGGTTAGAGATGGAACGGTACACGAGCGGCGACGGATACTTGGATAAGCTGTGTATGGAGTTCGTAGGGCTGGATTCGAGCCGCTGCCGGCCTCCCACCCGCGACGTGCGGCCGCATTATCGCGAGCGGGTTCGCCGGATGCTGAGCGAGTGCGGCGTGCCGGGAGTCGCCTAGAGGAATCATGACACTGGACCTCAGACGGATCGTACGCCGGATATGGCCGGCAGCCGTGGCTGCCTGCCATTGCCTGGCTTATTCTCCCCCCGCGGTGGATTTCCGCAAGCAGATAGAACCGCTTTTCAAAGAGCGTTGCCACGCTTGTCACGCCGGAGCGAAGCAACTCGGCGGCCTGCGGCTGGACTCCCGCGAAGCGGCGATCGCCGGCGGCTATTCGGGAGCGGTGATCAAGCCGGGCAACGCCGTTGCCAGCAAGCTCATTGCGTTGATCGACGGCAAGGCGAAGGAAAAGTCGATGCCGCTGGGCGGTCCTCGTTTGACCGCCGGACAAGTGGCGTTGGTTCGCGATTGGATCGACCAAGGAGCCCACTGGCCGGCCAGCGCCGCCACAGGCTCCATGGTGAAACCCAAGACCACGCACTGGGCATTCGTTCGTCCCGTACGCCCACCTTTGCCGCGCGTGCACGACGCTCGCTGGGTGCGGAAACCGATCGATGCCTTCGTCGTTGCCAGGCTCGAGGCCGAAGGCATCCCGCCTTCGCCGGAAGCGGACCGCTCGACGCTGATCCGCCGGGCGAGCCTCGACCTCACCGGCCTTCCTCCCACGCCGGATGAAGTGGCCGCGTTCGTCTCCGATCCGCGCCAGGATGCCTACGAACACCTCGTCGAACGCCTTCTCCGTTCCGAACACTACGGCGAGAAATGGGCCCGTCACTGGCTTGACCTCGCCCGCTACGCCGATAGCGACGGATTCGAAAAAGACAACGTCCGCCCGGACGCCTGGAAGTGGCGCGATTGGGTGATCCGCGCGATCAACAGCGGTATGCCCTTCGACCGGTTCACCATCGAGCAGATGGCGGGCGACCTGCTCCCCAATGCTACCTTGGCGCAGAAGATCGCCACCGGGTTCCATCGCAACACGCTCACCAACCGGGAGGGCGGCGTGAATCGCGAAGAGTATCGCGTGGAGCAGGTGATCGATCGCGCCAGTACAGTGGGCACAGTTTGGCTTGGACTCACGGTGGGCTGCGCTCGCTGTCACGATCACAAATACGACCCCATCAGCCAGCGCGAGTTCTATCAGCTCACCGCGTTCTTTAATTCAGCCGACGAGGCGAACATCGAAGCTCCCCTCCCGGGCGAACTCGCGGCCTATCTGCAGCGCCAGCCCGATTGTGAGGCCAGGCGACGGGCGCTGCTCGCCGAATACAAGGTTGCGGACCTTCAACCCGATTGGGAGCGCAAGATGCTTCTCGCCGCTGGGCAACCAGGGGCCGACACTTTCTACGACGTGAGTTGGGACATCTTCGGCCTCTACGTCGATGGCGGGCAGGAGCAACTTCGAATCCCCGCATCGCAACGGTCCGCGAAATGGAACGCCAAGATCACGGACTTCTTCATCGGCAACTACTCGCGGGTGGCTGCCAAGGCGGAACTCGACAGGCTGAAGTTCAAGGATCTGAACGAAAAACTGCGGCAACTGAAAGCGGGCTGCCAGGATCTGTCCGAAGCGCAGACACTCGCCGAGCGTCCGCAGCCGCGCAAGTCGCACATCCTGATCCGTGGCGACTTCCGCCAGCCGGGGATCGAGGTCCAGCCCGGCGGGCTTGCGGTGCTCAATCCCATGCCGGCGGAGCAGCGCCCTTCGCGCCTGACGCTCGCCAAATGGCTGGTGTCGCGCGACAACCCGCTCACCGCTCGCGTCACCGTGAACCGTGCCTGGCAGGAGTTTTTCGGGCGCGGTCTGGTGGCGACCTCGGAAGACTTCGGTGCTCGCGCCGAACCGCCCACACACCCCGCCCTACTCGACTGGCTCGCCACCGAGTTCATGGAAGGCGGCTGGGAGATGAAGAAGTTGCACCGTCTCATCGTGACTTCCGCCACCTATCGCCAGTCCTCGAAGGCGCGCCCGGAACTCACCGCGCGCGATCCCGGCAATTCATTGCTGGCGCGGCAACAGCGGCTCCGCCTCTCCGCCGAACTCATCCGCGACGCCACTCTCTCTGCCGCCGGCCTGATCAACCTCGAAATCGGCGGCCCGAGCGCGCGCCCCTCGATGCCGCCCGGCGTGCTCGATCTCGCCTACGGCAGCAGTTCGAAATGGAAGGAGAGCACGGGCGCCGAGCGCCATCGCCGCGGCCTCTACACGCTGTTCCTTCGCACCGCGCCGCATCCCCAAATGACGAACTTCGATGCGCCGGATTCCATGGTGGCATGCAGCCGGCGCGAGCGTTCCACCACGCCCTTACAAGCGTTGAATCTGCTCAACGATTCGTCTTTCTTCGAAGCCGCGCAACTGCTGGCAGTGCGCATAGTACGCTCGGAGAGTCGCTCGGTGGAGGATCGCCTGCGGTTTGCATTTCGGGTCAGTCTCGCCCGCGAACCGCGCGCCGAAGAACTGGACCGCATGGTTCGCTTCTACCGCCAACAGGTGGAGATTCTCGAGAAGGACCCGTCGCTCGTGGAGTCCATCTTCCCCGCGCGCGACCTCGACGGCATCGCGCCAACCGAAGCCGCGCCGTGGGTCGGCGTCGGCCGTCTGCTCCTCAATCTGGATGAGTTCATCACGCGAGGATGATCCGTATGGACCAACGGCACTTTCAGCAACTGCAATCCCGCCGCCGATTCCTCGACCGTTGCGCCGCGGGACTGGGCTCCATCGCGCTCTCGCAACTGATGGCCGCCGAAGGCCGCGGTCCCGCCGGCTTGCGCCCGCATTTCGCGGCCAAGGCAAAGAACGTCATTTTCCTCTTCATGGACGGCGGTCCGAGCCACATCGACCTGTTCGATCCCAAGCTGGCGATGAAGAAGTACGAAGGCCAAGCCCTTCCCGAGTCGATGACGAAGAACCTGCGGCTGGCCTTCATCAAGCCGACGGCCAAGGTCGCGGCGAGCCCGCGGACCTTCACATCTCACGGGCAAAGCGGGATTCCGCTTTCAGACTGGATGCCGCATCTGGCTTCCCGCGCCGACGACATCTGCCTCATCCGCTCGATGTTCACCGATCAGTTCAACCACCACCCGGGTCAGCTCATGCTCAATTGCGGATCGCCGCTGGTGGGCCGGCCTTCCATGGGTGCGTGGGTCAACTACGGGCTCGGCAGCGAATCGCAGAATCTGCCGGGCTTTGTCGTGATGCGATCCGGATCCAATGCGCCCGGCGCGGGCGCCGGCAACTGGACCAGCGGGTTTCTCCCGTCCAGCTACCAGGGAGTGCCCTTGCGTGGAACCGGCGACGCCGTGCTTTATCTCTCCAATCCCCGCGGCGTCAACGGCGAACTGCAGCGCGCTACCCTCGATGGACTGAGCGATCTGAATCGAATGAGTCAGACGGAAACCGGTGACATTGAGATCGCATCGCGGATCGCTTCCTATGAGTTGGCGTTCCGGATGCAGCAGTCCGCTCCGGAACTGATGAATCTATCCGGGGAGCCGGCCCATATTCTGGATCTCTACGGAATCGGCGCGGACCGCAAGAATCCCTACGCGCGCAATTGCCTGCTCGCGCGCCGCCTGATCGAGCGCGGCGTGCGTTTCGTGCAACTGATGCACGGCAACTGGGATCATCACGACGATCTCGACCGCAAGCTGAAGACTCTCTGCGACCAGACGGACCGCCCGGTGGCGGCGCTGCTCGCGGATCTGAAGCAGCGCGGCTTGCTCGATTCGACGCTGGTGATCTGGGGCGGCGAGTTCGGCCGCACTCCGATGGTTCAGGCCGACAGTCCGGACAAGAGCGTCGGGATCGGCCGCGATCACCATCCGTTCGCCTTCAGCCTGTGGATGGCGGGAGGCGGCATCAAGGGCGGACAAGTGATCGGCGCCACGGACGACTTCGGATTGCAGGTGACCGCGGACCGCATCCACGTGCATGATCTCCATGCGACGATCCTGCATTGCCTGGGCATGAACCACGAAGCGCTTACCTACCGCCACATGGGCCGCGACTTCCGCCTCACGGATGTGGCGGGGAACGTGGTCCGGAAGCTGCTGGTATAGCCTGTCGTTCCCGGGAGAAACTGACCGAGGCCGCCGCAGGAGAGTTTGAGAGCCGCTCTTCCCCCGGCGGGGCCGGCGCCGAGGCAAGGTCTTCTCTCGCCAAGAGCTTGTCCTGGCCTCCAATTACCCGCGCCGCTCCCGCCAGTGGAGCAATTCTGTAATGGGTCGCCGCCATCCTCGCCGTACAGCGCCTTGTCAACGGCCCACCCGTCAACACCTCCGCACTCGTCGCCCCGCCTTCCGCCAGTCCCGCGAACTCCTGCGCATGATGCGCTCCTTCGTCCGCACCCTCGACTTCCGCCCTCGCGGCGATCGTGACACCCCGCACTCCCTCATGCTCCCCAATACCTCGCGGGTCGTTGCCGTCCCGGCCCGTGACGCCACCACCCGCGGCTTCCCCTCCGTCGGCCTCCTCATCCTCGACGAGGCCACCCGCATCCCCGACTTCGTCTACTACGACCTCTGCCCCACGCTCGCCGTCTCCCAAAGCGACCCCCTCGCGCTCAGCACCCCCACCGGCGAACGCGGTTTCTTCTTCGAAGCCTGCCGCGAGACCTCCGGCCTTGGCAGACGCACTCCGTCCCGGCTTCGGAATGTTCTCGCATTCCTCGGGACTTCCTCGACGAGGAGCGGTGTCGGACTTTGGTTCCTTGAAGAACCGGGACGTGCAAACCCCTCCCTCACGGTCGGGGCTGCGGTGCGTTCTCCATTCGCTTTGGTGGACCGAAGGACCATGGGGCCTCCCTCGATAAGCGTTCTTCAGCCGAGGCAACCAACGGCTGAGAAGGTGGGCGGAAATCAAGAGGTCCGCTCCCTTCCTGTCGCGGCTCGGAAGAAAACGCAAACCCCAGCGAGCGCGGTCTCTTCTTCGAAGGCGACCCGGCGGCCTCTCCCCCTCCCGCCCAACCAGGATTTCCCACATTCGCCAGTTTGCATATAAACTGATCATCATCGCCTGGGAACGGATATGGAGAACACACACTCGAATCGACGCGAATGGATGACGGCCGCGGCCGGCGGAATGCTGATCGGAACGTCTAAGGCTTGGGCGGGCGCCAACGACCGCATGCGCGTGGCGTTGATCGGCGCCGGAGGCCGCGGCGGAGCGCTGATGCGCGAGATGTGGGAGGTGCCGAACGTCTCCGTCGTTGCGGTCGCCGAGCCCGATCGCAATCGCCTGGCCAAACGCGCCGGCGAGGTGGAGGCCAAAGAGGGGAAAGCGCCCCGCACCGAGACCGACCTCCGGAAGATTCTCGAGGATCCCTCCATCGACGCCGTCACCATCGCCACCTGTAACCACTGGCACACGCTGGCCGCCATCTGGGCCATGCAGGCGGGCAAGCACGTCTACGTCGAGAAGCCGGTCTGTCACAACTTCTTTGAAGGACAGAAACTGGCCGAGGCGTCGCGCAAGTACAACCGTGTCGTCCAGGGCGGCACGCAGCGGCGCTCCGTGGGCCGCATCCGGCGTGCCATGCAGTTGCTCAACGACGGAGCGATCGGCCAGGTGTTCATGAGCCGCAACCTGGTCACGCGTTATCGCAAACCCATCGGCTTCAAGAATCCCGAGACACCGCCTTCCTGGCTCGATTGGGATGTCTGGCTGGGCCCCGCTCCCTCGCAGGACTATCATGCCAATCTCATCCATTACAACTGGCATTGGTTCTGGGATTTCGGTAATGGCGAAATGGGCAACAACGGGGTTCACTACATCGATGTGGCGCGCTGGGGCATGAACCAGAAACTGCCCGTGCGCGTGCAGTCGACCGGCGGCCGGTTCGGCGACAAGGACCAGGCGCAAACGCCGAACGTGCAGAACGCCCAGTTCACCTATGCGGACGGATCGATCCTGGAGTGCGAAATCCGCAACGTGTACAGCACCGAGACATCCCACTTTCACTTCTACGGTACGAAGGGCTACATGTACTTCGTCGAAGACTGGCGAAAGCAGGAGTTCGACTACAAGATCTACCTCGGCGACACCGAAAAGCCGGAACCGGATGGAGGAACGGCCGAACCCCTCCATCACTACGGGAATTTCGTCGCAGCGGTCAAAGCCGGCAAGCCCGAAATGGCCGTGTGCAATGCCGAGGAAGCACGCTTATCCTCTTCGCACTGCATGTTGGCCGACATCTCCTACCGGCTGAAACGCGACCTGCGGTTCGACCCCAAGGCCGAGCGTTTTGTCGGCGACTCGGAAGCCGACCGCATGCTCACCCACGGCTATCGCAAAGGCTTCGAGGTTCCGGACAGGGTCTGATGGAATCCATTCGGGTGGGTGTGGCGACCGACGAGTCGGCGCCGCATTGGGAAATTTATCTCCAGGCGGTCGCGGCCGCTGACGGTGTCGAGAAAGTATCCATCGCCGGAGCCGCCGGGCCGGCGGCAGCCCAGGCGTCTTCCATCCTCGGCCCGAAGATGGAGGGCTCCTACGCCTCCGTGGGCGAAATGCTGGAGCGCCTTCGGCCTCACGCCGCGCTCGTGACGATGGAGGGCAGGAACGCCCCTGAGGCGATCCGGGCGGCGCTCTCCGCCGGATGTCACGTGATGGCTGAAAAGCCTGCCTGCACCAGGGCGGAGGACTTCGAGCCCCTCGTCCGGCTGGCCGAACGCAGCGACCGTCACTTGATGCTGGCTCTGGCGACCCGTCTGCACCCGTGGATCCAGCAGGCCCGGGACCTGGTCCGCCAGGGACGTTTGGGGACGCTCTACGGCGCGAGCTTCCGTTTCCTCGCCGATCAAACCCGGCTGACGACCCCGGAGTATCAGGGCTCGTGGTTCGCCTCGAAAACCCGGGCCGGGGGCGGCCAGTTGCTGTGGCTGGGAATCCACTACATCGATCTGGCCCAGTACATCTCCGGCCAGACCATCCGGAAAGTCGCCGGGCTGGCAGGCAACGTCGGAGGACAGCCGATGGACGTGGAAGATTCCGCGGCCGTCGCCCTGGAATTTGACGGCGGCCTGATGGGGACCTTGCAATGCGGTTATTACCTGGACAAGGGATACTCCTGCCAGTTGATGTTTTGGGGCTCGGAAGGGCGGCTGTCGATGGACATGCTCGAGGGCCACTCTCTGGAGTGGTACTCGAAGGCCGAAGGAGTGAAGCAGTTCCCCTTGGAGTCAGGAGTCATTCCTTCGCTCTATCCCCGCTTCGTGCAGGCCGGCGTCGACGTGGCGCGCGGCGTGGCTGCGCCGTTTATCACCGGCGCCGAGGCCCTCGAAGTCCTGAAAGCCGTCTTCGCCGTGTACCGGTCGAGCGAGACCGGCAGGACACAAACGCTCTCGTCATGATCGGATGGGGCATCATCGGTGCGGGCGATATCGCCGAACGGCACGTGGCCCCGGCCATTCGCGATGCCGTCGGACACAGGCTAGTGGCAGTGATGCGGCGCACAATGGAAGGCGCTCTCGATTTCGCCTCGCGTCATCAGGCCGCGCGCGCCTACGATAATGTCCGCCACCTGCTCGACGACCCGGAGGTCAACGCCGTCTACATTGGAACGCCTCCGCACGTGCACATGGAAGAAACCCTCCAGGCCGCCGAGGCGGGCAAGCATGTGCTGTGCGAGAAGCCGATGGCCCTGAATTCGACCGAGTGCCGCGCCATGATCGACGCCTGCAGGCGCGCCGGCGTGCAACTGGCCATCTGCTACTACCAGCGTTTCAACACCCGTCATCAACAGATCAAGCGGTGGTTGGAAACCGGCGGCATCGGACGGCCCACCTCCGCGCTTGTGAACTTTGCGTATCGCTACCGGGCCAAAGAAGGACTCTGGCGCCATGATCCGAAGATCTCGGGCGGCGGGCCGATGATGGACCTCGGGGTTCACTGCCTCGACCTGCTGACGTGGTTGTGCGGACCGGTGGGCGACATCCAGGCCATCGTCGATTCGCTCGATCCGGCGTCGCGGGTGGAGGACACGGCGACCCTGTTGCTGCGGATGCAGTCGGGCATGCAGGCCGTCATCACGACGCACTGGACCACGCAGGGCTTCGAGCCCGAGCAGTTCAACCGGTTGGAGATTCACGGCACGGAGGGTTCGATCCTGGCCGCGCCGACGTTCAGCAAAGACTCCTCCGGCGTGTTGCGCCTGCACCGGCCGGACGGAATCGAAGATCATTCGGTCTCACCCGGCGGGGTCAGGCCTCACATCGGATTGTTGGAGGCGTTTGCTGGCGCGGTCGACAACGGCGGTCCTTCGCCCATTCCCGGCGAGGCCGGGCTGATGCACCTGGAGATCATCGAGCGCGCGCGCCAGGTTTGGAACTCGCGCGCACCGCGGGCGTAACGCACGCGCCACAACCGTTTGGTTCGGCAAGGAGCCCACGGCGTAAGCCGTGGGGTTCCTTCGGAGCCGCGACCGTCAGAAGCCGTGAAAAAACAGGGACGTTCACCCCGTTTCACGGCCACAAATCGTTGACTTTCCACGAAACGTTGACCGGGAAACGGGGTGGATGTCCCGTTTTTTCACAGCCCCGTCAGGGAGCGGTGGCGCATGGAACAATTCGAGCTCAGAAGAAACGCAGCCCCACGGCTTACGCCGTGGGCTCTTTGAGACGAGACACCCTTCCTCTACACGGGATCCGGTAGAAACTCACGCCGCAGCGCGTCGTAGTCGGCCGGCATGATCCAGTGAAAGTGCAGATTCAGGGAACTGTGCCGGGATAGTTCCTCCCGCATGCGATCGCTCGGCAGCTCCGGTCCGGCCAGACACAATTGCCCGCCCTCCACCTGGAACGGCAATACCCGCCACTTCAACGCCAGATCGTGGGGCAGCGAACGGGTCACCTGCACGGAGATCACCGAGCGCGGAACGTGTTCCACCGGGATTCCCTGCTGGTGGCTGAGAGCCCGATAAAGCTGTGATTCGGTAACATACCCCAGCGTCACCAGGTGCTCGCCCAGGCGCCGATGGTACGGGCGCGAGAGCAACGCCGTTTCCAGGTCCTGCGGGCGGAGAAATCCCCAGTCGACCAGAATCTCTCCCAGTTTGCGCTTGTGCTCGGCCAGCGCCGCCCGGCCCGGATACGAATGTTCCGTCTTCAACCACTCCAGAGGACGCCGCAGCAGCCGCGCCTTGGCGTAGTGCCCCACCGCGGAGACCGTCGCCAGGAAGTTGATGACGGCGCCCAAGGGCAGGCGCAGCGGCGCGGCCAGGCCGAAGGCCAGCCCGTAAATCCGCGCGACGAACAGAACGCGCATGCCGACGTGCGCCAGTTGCACCGGAATCGCGAATACGAAAATCGCCAATATCCACGACCCGCCGTCCTGCAGCGACAAGTGCCATCCGCCCGGCGAACAACACCACTTCCAGAAGGCATGAAAGAACAACGCCATGGAAAAGGGGCCGAGCAGGCTGGCGATGAGACCCTTGCGGTCGCGCCAGAACCAGTACAACTGCGAGATGGTATCCGCCCAACCGTGAAGTTCCCAGGACTGCAGCGAGATCCCGGTGATCCAGCGTGTGCGCTGGCGAACCGCCTGCCGGAAGGTGCGAGGGAAGTACTCGCGCGTGGCCACAGGCGTTCCATGCAGCTTCCGGATCGGAACAAAGATCTGCCGGCCGCCGAGCCTCCACACCCGAAAGCCGTTTTCGTAGTCTTCGGTCAGGCTGCGCGGATCGAAAAACGTCTTCCCGGCCCTCCGGATCCGCTCGACCACGGCGCGGGAGAAGGCCGTGCCCACCCCACAGGAGGGAAGAAATCCGCCCAGCAACTGCCTGGCCTGAAGTTCCTTGCTCTGATATTCCGCGAACTCGTCGCAGTAGACGCCGTGCGTGACTTGCCACCAGGGTGTGGGCAGCGGCAGCACCGGGACCTGCACCATTTCACAGGATTGCGAGTAATAATTCACCCAGCGCAGCGACTCCGGGTGCAGCAGGTCTTCGGCATCGTGTGTCATCACCAGATCGAATGGGCGCCCCCCGTGCTCCCGCTCGTATAGGGTCATGGCGTCGAAAATGGAGTTCAGGTTATCCGCTTTCGACGTCGGACCGTCGTGCGGGCAAAGCGCCAGGTGGACCTGGGAAAAGCGGTGTTCGAGCGCCCGCACGGCCTCGATCGTGCGTGAGTCATTAGGATAGGCGCCGATAAAGATCTCGTACTGGGAATAGCGAATGGCCGCGATGTTGTGCTCGATCATGCCTTGGATGACCTGGTATTCCCGCCACAGGGGAACCAGGATGGCAATGCGCTTGACGGGAGCCCGATCGAGAGCGCTGGCAAAAGGATAAGGCACCAGGGGCCGCTGAAGTAGATTCTCCCCCAGCCAGCAGAAGAGCCACGCGACATCGATCACGAGGTCGTCCAGGGTGTTCAGCAGCACCCAGCAGGCGAATGGCGCCGTTCCGCGGTCCAGCCACAAATCGAGCCAGTCGAGTACGGGGGTGAAATCCCAGTCCACATACGGTAGTGCCTGCGAGCCGGGAAGTTCTCACGTCGAGCGCGGTATGATGCCGGTTCCATGACAGTGAACTACAACTACAAAGCGGAATTGGTTGGGGTACTGGGGTTTCCCGGTGGCAGAGAACCCCAGTGGGGTTATGCAGGAAGCGGGTTTTGCCGCGGCTGGCCTGAACTGGCGCTACATCTAGAAGATGAAGGCCAAGCCGCCGCGCAGCGTGCGCGGCGTGTTCATGAGAACCACTGTGCTTCCATTGGCGAACTGGAAGGGAAGATACCCCTGCTGTAACAGATTCCGCAGATCGGCGGTCACTTCCATGCGCACCGGAAAAACTGGACCGCTCGGAATGGGCTGCCGCACGTAAATGTTCAGGCCGGGTTCCGAACGCATCCGCTGGGTCACAAAGTAATGGGTCGGGGTGGCCGCCCGCCGGTCCACCCATTGATAGCTCGCCACAATGTGGGTCCCGGCGTGCGGGATCCGGGCGGAAACCTGCGCGGTCGCCTGCTGGCGGCGGCCCTGTTTGATCATCGCCCGCAATTCCTCGGCCGAGGCGACGCGGCCCGTTTCGCGCTCCGCCACCAGGGCGCCACCGGACCCGTACATCCCGGTAACTTCCAGATGCTCGCCAAAGCGCTGGGTGGCCGCCAACAGATAGCCAAGGCTCAAATACGTGCCCGCATTGAACACCGAGGCGTTGGTAAACAGATCGGGAAGCAGATCGCCCGAAGTCACGAACTCCGTCGCGCCGGTCGCGGACAAACCGGCGTTCACCGTCCGTTCGCGGAACACCGAGGCGCGATAGACCCGGCTGCGTTCGTTCTGCCGGTATCCGATCTCGTAATTCTCAGCGCGTTGAACGCGGGCCCTACCCTCGCGTAGCGAGATGCGGGGAAACACCGACAACGCATTGATTTCCGACTGCAGGGACGCGTTCAGCGATTCCCCTGTCATCACGTCGGAGCGGGGAACGCCGTTGGTGTACGCAACCTCGATCGCCTGGTCCTTCGAAAGATCGTAGGTCACCTTGGCGTAAGGGCTCAAGTAGTTCAGCCGGTCGAAGAACGTGACGGAATCCATGGAAAAGCCGTAATCCAGCCGCATGTTTTCCGCTAACTGCAGACTATCGTCGACACTCAACGACAGCGAGCGTAGCGTGGGCACACCCACGTTGGACACCAGGCTCGCCCCTACCCGCGCCGGCATATACAACTGCCGCATGGTCAAGGAGACTTCCGGGCTCCGCTCCCCGTGGCCATTCCGGCTAAAACTGGTACGGAAGCCGGCGGAGGGCAGACCTGTTTGCGCGGCGTATCCGACGGAGCCGCTGACTTGCACCTGATTGCTGCCAAACAGCGAGGTCGCCAGAGCGAAGGCCGTGCCCAGATCGGACTCGTTGCCAAAGCTCGATACCAGCCCGCCATCTCCCGCCGACACCTTCACGATGGCCTGCGTGCCAGAGAAGATCGCGCTGTGCCTGGCCGCGTTGGGTCCCTGGATACCCGGCACAAACCGCAGCATCGGCCGGGTGGCGTTGGCGGTTCTCAACACCCACTTCCACTCGTCCGTCATGAGCGAACGAGGCTGGCCGCCGCCGTAGCTCAACTCGACCGAACTCAGGACAGAGGCCAGGGTGATGCTGAGCACACTGCGGCCACCCGCGGGAACCAGAATCGCATCCCGAACCGCGGGCATGAAACTGGCAAACGAGACCCGGATCGCATAGGATCCGGCAGTGAGGTTGGCAAAGCGGAAACCGCCGTTTTCGTCCGTAAGGACTTTGTGCTTCAGTTTCTCGTATCGGTCGTACAGCAGGACGGTGGCGCCCATCTGCGGTGCGCCGCCCAGATCGGTAACCACTCCCAGGATCGCACCCGTGAGTTTGTTCAGAGGCGCTGCCCCTTCGGCGGGACTTCCCAGGAAACCGGCCAGACATAGGCCGGCGGCGAACGTTCGGGCCGCTTTCCAGCCGGAGCCGTTCTGCCACGGAGAATGTCTCATCATGACCGAATCTTCGACTACTCTACTATAGCCTAAGGTTTAACCGTAAACACGGCCGACGGTGTTAACGTCTGGTTCGACACCCGGTCGGTCACCTTCATCTTCAGAGTGTATTGGCCCGGCTGGAGCGACGCCAGCGGCAGCAGTTTCTCCACCGTCACCTGCTGCGTGGAAACGTTCGGAATCGAGGCGATCTCTTCCGCGAACTCGAAGATCTTCTCGTTTGAGCCGTTGCGCATCACTTCGTATTCGATGCTGCCGTTCGGCTTCTTGGTCTTCTCATCCGGCACCAGGTTGTAGACCTTGTAATAGATGCCCATCTTCTCGTTTTGATTGAACGATTCGGTCACCCGCGGCCGGACCTTGGTCGTTCCGATAACGAACTGTCCCGTGCCGATGCTGCGGGTCGGGACTTTCTCGATCAGGTCCGCCAGCACCACCGAACTGCCGGTCAACTTGTCGGGATCGATCCGAGGAACGTGCAACGCCAACTCGTAGTTGTTCATGTTGCCGCCGACCAGGTCCTTCACCACCACGTTGAGGCGGTAGGTTCCCGGGGCCAACGGAATGGATTTCTGGTAGATCGACTGCTTCCTGCTCACCTGCGCCAGCAGCGCCTCGGGAGCGTCCACCGTCACTGTATCCTCGAAGTAGGTCACCACCCGCCGTGCCATTGAGCTGATGCGGGCATACATGTTGACAACGGCCTTCTGGACCCCTTCCTTGGACTGGAACTGCAGGTCTCTGTTCTCCAACTGAATCGTGACGTTCGTCAGAACGGACGATTCGGTCACGGGGAAGAAATCCGCCCGGACCTGCACCGGCAGAATATTGAACTTGATGGTCGAATTGACCTGCGCCTCCAGGTCCTTGAACTTCACCTGCGGCGGTTTCTGCAGCATTGCGAACTGCTGCAGGCGCTCGAACTGGTTCATGCGCATCGGCTGGCCGCCGATCGGGTTCCCCAATCGCGTACCATCAGTGCGGGTGAAGCGATCCGTCTTCGACGATAGCCCCATCTGCTCCGACAACGTCAGGCCGGCGTTGGGAACCATCAACAGGGCATCTTTTTCCGACGGGTCCATCGTCATCCGGTATTCGCCCGTCATCGTCGGGTCGACAAACTCGATGTTGATGTCCGATCCGATTCCTTCAATCCAGCGGTAGCGCCATTTCTCAAACGGGAAGGTGGATGTGGTGCCGCCGCCCTCTTCGAAGGGACGCTCGTAGGTGCCGCCCGAGGGGTGCGACTCAATTTCATCCGGTGGACCGAACGTAATGTAGATCCGGCCCCGATCGGCCTTCCAACCGGGAATGCCCGAGGCGTATCGCTCGTTGGCATAGGCGATGCGCCGGTAGTGCTCTTCTTTGTATTCGTTCTCGACCGAATCCGGCGTCGGGTCGCGGCGCAGCCAGAACTGCTCGATGAATTGCTCGCGCTCTTCATCGGTCGCCAGCCGTTTCCACGCCTGGCGTTCCTCGTCCGTGATGATGTAGGTGACATCCTCGTTTAGCCATTTGCGGAACGGGGTCTCCAACTCCTTGCGTAGTTTCTCCTCGCGCTTCCGCCGTTCCTTCTCGGTCATCGGCCGGGCTACGGTCTCGCGAGGAGGCGCGGCCTCGGACGACTTGTTCTGCTTCTGTCCAAGAACGGGGTAGGCAAACGGCAGGAGGCTAAGCGTCAGGCACGGAATCCAAAACCGTAGGGTGATCATAGCCGGCACTTTCTGGACACTACTAATTGTAGGTCCCCTATTTCAATAGCGTCAAGGCTGCGCCCTCAGGGACGTAGACCCCGAGCCGGGGGTTTCACGAAAAACAACCGGGCAGGGTGGATTGTTTAACAGTTTATTCGCCTAATCTTCGCGTCCGAGCAGCCCGCCCAGCGCCGAAAGGCCGCTCCGCTCGTCCCCGCCGGAGCGGCCAACCGACAATTCGCGGCGAAGTTTTTCGAGCGTCATGCTCTGCACCACCACTCGACCCGGACCCGTCATCGTCGCGAGGAACAGGCCCTCTCCGCCAAAGATCGCCGTCTTGATACCGCCCACAAACTGGATGTCGTAGCTTACGGTCTCTTCAAACGCCACAATACACCCGGTATCGACCTGCAAGACTTCCCCGGCCTTGAGGTCGAACGTCAAAAAGTCGCCGCCGCCGTGGATGAAGACCGCCCCGGGCCCGGTCAGTTTCTCGAGTACGAAGCCTTCGCCGCCAAAGAACCCTGCGCCCAGTTTCTTGACCAGCGCGACGCTCAGTTGCACCGTGTTTTGCGCCACGACAAACGCATCCCGCTGTGCGAAAATGCTTTGACCGGAGTGAAGGTTGAAGACCTGGACCCGCCCAGGGTAATCGCCCGCAAACCCGACCTCGCCGGGCGTCGCTGCTTTGAAGTACGTCAGGAACAGCGACTCGCCGGTAAACGATCGCTTCAGCGCGCCCCACAGCTTCTGCCCGATGCTGCTTCCGGTCATCCGGGTTTCCCATTGAACATTGGCGGTCTTGTAGACCATCTTGCCCGCCTCGGCGAAGATCTCCTGGCCGGGCTTCAGCCGGATACGAATCACCTGCAGGTTGTCGCCTTCCACCGAGTAGTCGAGCGGTTCGGCGGTCGCCGCCGGAATGGTAGTAGGCCCGCCGCTGACCACCCCATCGGCCGGCGCACCGCAACCCGGGCAGAATCGCGACTGTTCTCCGATCTGAGTACCGCAATGTGTGCAGAATGCCATAAGAGCTTGTGTCTTTAATCTTATCCGAAGTAACGATTGCGCCCTGCGGGAGGTTCCGCGACACCTCCGCGACAAAGATGTGGTAACCCGTTTGCCCCGGGGCGGGTCCTAGAATAGAAGAAGACCTTCTTTTATCTCCTATGTCTCGCGGGCTTTTGGTTTTCCTTTTACTCGCAGGTGGTGCGCGACTCTGGGCGCGCTCCGAACCGCGGATTTGTGGTACGGAACCGACCACGGGCATCGAGGAGCGCTTCCTGAGCGCACGGGCGGAACAGACCAGGATTCGCAAGGCTCGCTTCACCGG
Source organism: Bryobacteraceae bacterium (assembly GCA_046160045.1). Classification (GTDB taxonomy): domain Bacteria; phylum Acidobacteriota; class Terriglobia; order Bryobacterales; family Bryobacteraceae; genus CAZGUX01. The sequence continues at coordinate 4,917 of JBJXGR010000153.1, read as the reverse complement.
AACGGCCCAGCGTTGGGCCCGCGCTCCCCGAGCCGACATCGGCAACCTCGCGATCCTCGAGGATGCCGACGGCGTCGTGACACGCCGCAATGTGTTCAACCTCGACCGGCGCACCATCATTTTCCGGCCCTCGGACGCGACCGGCGCGAAGTACCGCTTCACCCTTGGCGACGACACCTATGACGCCGCCGCCTCGGACGCGGGCACGCCGGTGGCCCTCGGAGACGACGACTCCAAAGCGGTGGCTCTTCCGTTTACCTTCCGGTTCTTCGGTGTCTCGAATGACCGCCTGTTCCTGAACTCGGATGGCAACCTCACCTTCGGCGTAGGCGACTCGGCGACCGCCTCCCGCTCGGTAGGCCGCCTGAACAGCGGACCTCCCCGCATTGCGGGCTTGTTCGCCGACCTCGACCCGACCCGCGTCGCCGACGGAGTGCGGGTCTTGGCGGAGTCCGGCCGCCTGGTCATCAGTTGGGATCGCGTTCCGGAATACGAGGATTTCGGGATTGGCCTCCGTCAGCGCTTCCAGATTCGTTTGTACGCCGACGGGCGCATCGATTTGGCCTACTCGGGCATCGCCATTTCCGAAGCTGTGGTCGGCATCTCCCCGGGCGGATTCCGCCAGTCGATCACCCTGCTTTCGTTTGTCGCGGGGAGCGCCGACGAATACTCGGGTCCCGTCGCCGAGTTGTTCACTGATGGTGAGTCCCTCGACTTGGCCTCTGCGGCGCAAAAGTTCTATCTCAACCACGACGATTCCTACGATGTCCTTGTCTTCTACAATGGCCTCGGCATTCCGGCCAAGTCGGGCGCAGTCGCCTTTGAGAGCACTGTCCGCAACAACCGCAGCGGCTTTGGAGACTCACTGGTCGACGTCGGAACCCAGTATGGCTCCTTGCGAAGGCTGCAAGCGGTGATCAACATGGGGCCGATCGACCAATACCCGGTCGACACGAACGCGATCGTGCCCTTGCGCCAATCGCCCCGCGACACGCCGTTGACGGTGATCGGCCACGAGTTCGGGCACCTATTTCTGGCGTTTGTGAGCGTCGAGGACGAGTTGGGCCGCCGGCCGATGCTGGGATTCCAGTCCGCCCACTGGGCCTTCACCTTCAACTCCGAAGCTTCGCTGGTCGAAGGCAACCGCATCCGGGACAACGGGCCGGGAGGCGCGCCCCGATTCACGACGGTGGGGGTCACGGAAGGATACGCGCCGCTCGACCAGTATCTGATGGGGTTCAGGGCTCCGGAGGAAGTGCCCCCGACCTTTTACGTGTCGGGAGCAGGCTCGGCATTCACCAACCGCCAGCCGGCGATGAACGTGGGATTCGACGGCAGCCGGGTGGACGTCCGGGTGGAGGATGTGATCTCGGCTTCCGGCCGCCGCACCCCCGACCACACCGTGGCTCAACGGAGATTCCGCGTTGCGATTGTGCTCGTCGTCCGCGCCGGCACCGATCCTACCCCGGCCGCGGTGGAACAGGTCGACCGGTACCGCCGCGAATTCGAGGGGTTCTTTCTCCGCGCCTCCAACGAGCGCGCGACGGCGGACACGACTCTGAAGCGCGCGGTGAGCCTGAGCGCCTGGCCGGCGATGGGAGTGGTCGCGGGCGGCTCGGCCCCGGCATCCATCACCCTCGAACAGGCGCCACAAGCTCCGTTGACGATCACGCTGCAACCTCAGTCGGGCAACATCTCAACAACGCCGCGCACCGTGACGATCCCTGCCGGCTCGAGTTCGGCCGCCTTCACGATCACCGGAGTCCGCATCGGCACCGACGACCTGACTGCCACGCCGGCCGACGACGCCTATGAAACCACCTCGGCGAGAATTCAGGTGGGCGGCGGCGTCACGGGCCTTCGCTTCACTCTCGTCTCGGGCGACCGGCAGCGGTCGGTGGCGGGACTGCCATTGCCGGCGCCCGTAGTCTTTCGGGTAACGGACGTCAACGAATTGCCGTACCCTGGACTTCCGGTTCGTCTTTCGGTTTCGGGCGGCGGTTCGGCGACGCCCGCGAGCCCGACCACCGATGCGGCGGGCCTGATCTCGCTGCGCTGGACCCCCGGTTCCACAGGGATTCAGTCGCTCAGCGTTTCCCTCGACAGCCCGGCCGGGCCATCCGCCGGCGCGACCGCCCTGCCCCCGCGCGCGTTCGGGAATCCGGTGAACGCGGCGTCCTTCACGGCGGCCGTTGCCCCCGGAGCCATTGCCACCATTTTCGGTGCGGGAATGGTCGAGGGCCTTCCTGCCACGGCGAGAAGCGTCCCCTGGCCCACCACACTAGGCGGTGCGCGATTGCTGGTGAACGACCAGCCAGCTCAGTTGCTCTATGTCGGCGAGACCCAGATCAACTTCCTGATTCCCCCGTCGATTCCGGTGGGGACGGCCCGCCTGACACTGCTGGTCGATGGCGCCTCCTTCAATCTTCCGTCCATGACCGTAGCCGCCGCTTCGCCCGGGATCTTCTTTGACGCCGCCACTCGCTACGGGGCGGTGCTGAACGCGGGCACGGCCGAGAACACGTTCGATCGCCCTGCGGCCAGGGGAGGCGTGATCGAGATCTATGCTACCGGATTGGGAGCCGTTACCTCGTCCGGCGGGCTGAATCCGACCGTGGCCAACCCGCAAGTGACCATCGGCGGCGTTTCCGCGCGCGTCCTGTTTAGCGGTCTTGCGCCGGGCTATGAGGGACTCTACCAGGTGAACGCCGAGGTTCCCGCCAACGCGCCTACCGGCGCCCAGCCTCTGATCATTTCGATGGGCCCAAGCCAGAGCAACAGCGTGACGGTGGGGATTCGCTGATGCTGGGTCCGTTTACCTGATCGGCAGGGACGGCCGTATCCTCTTTGCGAAACGCGCCATGCCTTCGAGCGACTCCGTCTTGCGGGATGCCGGGGTTTCGTAACCGCCCAACGCGTGCGACACTCGTTCGAAGTGAAGCCCAGTGCGACAACATGGTGGGACCGGCTTCAGCCGGCGGGCTTTAGCCCGCGCCTGGCCCCGACACTTGCCGCCGTGTGGCCGATCTACCTTCTGCTCGGCATTCCTCTCGTCTTGTTCGCCCCTGAAGGACAGCCCGGACCGGCGTGGCGGCGGCACGTGATCGATGCCTCTCTGAGCGGCCCGCTCGCCGCCCGCTTTGGCAGTGTCGGCCGTGAGGGACTGCGCGACCTGGTCGGCGTTTGGCGGCAGGATGGCGCGATCCGCCTCTATCGCAACCCCGGCCCAAAGAGCTCGCGCGACCCCTGGCCCGCGGTGACGATCGGTTTCTCTCTGGGAGCCATTGATGCCGTCTTTGCCGACATCGACTCGGACGGCATCATCGAGATCGTCACCCCCTGCCAGAGCGGCCTGATCCTGTTTCATAAGACAGCAGGCAAGGACCACTATTTCGATGCCGAGTCCTGGCATACGGATATTCTTCCTGACGCCCCGAGGATCGAATGGACTTCGGTGGCGGCGGCAAACGTCGACGACCGGTATGGCTGGGAGTTGTTCGCCGGCGGCCGCGCGAAGGACGCCCGTCTGGGATGGTTCGAGAGCCTCGCCCAACCCGGCGACGTCGCCGGCTTCCGGTGGCACACCATCGCCCAGGCAGGCTGGATCAGCGCCATCCTCGCCTACGACATGGACATCGATGGCGACCTGGACCTTCTCGCGGCCGACCGGCTTCAACAGGGCGTTGCCTGGTACGAAAACCCCGGAGCGGCGACTGCGTACTCCCAGCAGTGGGCTCGCCATCCGGTCAGCGCCACGCCGATCGCCGCAACCCATGTCTCGCTGTTTGACCTGGATGGCGACGGTCTCCTGGACGTAATTTCGGCCGCGAAACCGAATCTGATCTGGTTCCACCGGCGTCGTGCCGAGCATGCCCGCTCCTGGCAAAGCTATCCCATCCGCCTTCCTGAATCGAGTGGTTCGGCGCGCTCCGTCAAGGCGGCCGACGTCAATGTCGACGGCAAGATGGATCTGGTCGTCACCACGGAAGAGTCCGGCGGCCGCGTGATGTGGCTCTCCTATTTGCGGAGCCTGATGGAGGATCAATGGAGGGAACACAACATCTCAGGCCCGGAGAGTGGTGACTTCGGGGACCTCGAGCTGATCGATCTCGATGGCGATGGAGATCTGGATGTCCTGACGACGGAATCCAAACTGGGGATCATCTGGTATGAGAACCCGACCCGTCAGCCTGCGCGCTGACAAGGCTTGGTGGGGCGGGTGCCCTCGCCCGCAGCCAGCCCCCTGGCCGGCTTTGTTCCTGACCCAGCCTTTTGTCCACCTGCTGCTACACTGAGATTTCCAATGTCTCCCAACCAGCCAGGCACGCCCCCGAAGCTGCCCATTCCCGGTGTGAAGAATCTGATCGCGGTCGGTTCCGGCAAAGGCGGTGTCGGTAAGACCACTGTTGCCGTGAACCTGTCCCTGGCGTTGGCGAAGCTTGGGTATGCCGCCGGCCTGATGGATGCCGACGTCTACGGGCCCAACGTACCCCTCATGATGGGCGTCAGCCAGCCACCCACGGCCGTCGGCGAGCGCATCCAGCCACTCCTGAAGGATGGCGTCCGCCTGATGTCGATGGGCTTTCTCAATCCCGGCGACCGCCCGCTGGTCTGGAGAGGCCCCATGCTGCACAGCGTCATCCAGCAGTTCCTGCGCGGGGTCGATTGGGGTGAGCTCGACTACCTGGTGATCGACTTGCCGCCAGGCACAGGCGATGTCCAGTTAAGCCTGATCCAGACGGCTCCCATCACGGGCGCGATCGTGGTCACCACTCCGTCCAGCGTTTCGCTCGAAGATGCCAGAAAGGCCGTTCACATGTTCCACCAGGTGAAGGTCGAAATCCTGGGCATTGTCGAGAACATGAGTTACCTGGTCCTGCCGACGGGCGAGCGGATGGATGTGTTCGGACAAGGCGG
>JBJXGR010000152.1:0-4393 GCA_046160045.1 Bryobacteraceae bacterium | reverse complement strand
CCACCCACCGTCGCTGGGAGCGACACCATCGACCTCGAGGACCTCCTCCGCGACATGGAGCAGGGCGTCATCGAGGTCATCGACGAGCCGAACACGGACAACGCGATCGCCGTGTTCAAGGCCATCGGCTCGGGCAAGGCCCTCGCGGGCACCCCGGACCGCCGCCTCTACGTCCTCGGTCTGCGGGGCAACGGCGGCCGCGCCGTCGTCGTGGACTGGTTCGATGTCGCCCTTGCCGATGCGTACAGGAACGTCCTCAGCTGGTTCGATGACCTGCAAATCCAGCTGATCTTCGACCAAACGCGAACCGACCCGAAGACGAAGGTCCGCGACGTCCTTCAACACGCCGGGACGCTTTCAGCGCCAGTCTCCCGCTGGATGCTCGGCAAGGCCACCGTCCGCGAAGGCGAGGATGTGCCGAAGCACATCTCCGCAGCCCTCATCCGCGCCGCCCTTCGCGCTTGCCCGGCGCGCGGGACCGCGCGGCATCACCCACCCTTCGGGGTGGGTGCGGATTGAAACCTGCATCTCCGAGGCCGCATGATCCGGATGGCAAGGAAGAACGCGCTCTGGGGTGGACATCACGTATTGCAATTATTTCGATAGCCTAGGGACAACCCACTTGAAAGTAGCTACGTTTTCGGCATGGGAGCGACTGGACAGTCCCAAGACAACGCGTCCAGCAGGCTGACGCCGCGGCAACAACAGGTGTTGCGCCTGGTGGCTGCCGGGCGCACCAACCCGGAGATCGCCAGGGCGCTTGGTATCAGCCTGGCGGGGGCGAAGTGGCACGTCAGCGAAGTGATCTCGCGCCTCGGCGTGACCTCGCGCGAGGAAGCAGCCCAATACACCTCAAGGACGGAACCGATGTCTGAAATCCTTCTCGAGACCGACCTTCCCAATCTGTTTGCGCGCGGCAAGGTCCGTGACACCTTCGACCTGGGGGAAAACCTCCTGATCGTGACCACCGACCGGATCTCGGCTTTCGACGTCATCCTCCCGACCGGCATCCCACGCAAAGGCGAGGTGCTCACGCGCCTCTCCGCCTGGTGGTTCGATCGCATTAAGGAAGTCGTCCCGAACCACTTCATCGCGCTGATCACCGAAGAAAACGCGTCACTGGTGCCGTTCAAGCTGGATTCGCGATACTTCGGCCGCACCATGCTGGTACGCAAGGCTCAGCGTCTCGACGTCGAGTGCATTGCACGCGGTTACATCTCCGGTTCCGGCTGGAAGGACTACCAGCGCACAGGGGCGATTTGCGGGGTGCCGCTGCCCGCGGGCCTCCAGGAGTCCGAGCGGCTACCCGAGCCCATCTTCACCCCTTCGACGAAGGCGACCGTCGGCCACGACCAGAACATCTCCTACGAAGAAATGGCGAGCATCCTCGGCGACGATGCGGCGAACATCGTGAAAACGCACACGCTCGCCATCTATGCGCAGGCGGTCGCTCTCGAACCCGGCATCATCATCGCCGATACGAAGCTTGAGTTTGGCATCTGGAATGACGAGGTCATCCTCATCGACGAGGCTCTGACCCCAGATAGCAGCCGGTTCTGGCCGGTTGATGGCTACCGCGCAGGCGGCGCCCAGCCAAGCTTCGACAAGCAACCTGTACGTGACTGGATGGCGGCGAACTGGAAGGACGGGGATCCGCCCCCCGTTATCCCGCCTGCCGTCGTTGCCGCGACAACTGAACGCTACATGGCGGTGTACAAGACACTTACCGGCGAGGAACTACCTTCGTGAGCAACGAGTACATGCCCAAGGTGAGTAACTCCTTTACCGCCGACAGCAGTCGAACTAGCGCTGTCCGAAATGCCTGGTCAGCTCTTCTCGTACCGCGCGGCCAACCGCCCTACGCGCTGAAGCTCCGGGATGGCAGTCTCCGCGGTTGACGGCGGAAGGGTGAAAATGATGCGGTCGACTCCCGCGGCGTGGTAGCGCTCGACGGCCTCGTCATCAAGCACCTGGGTGGGGCCCACTCCGAACAGCGTCACCTCGAGGCGGGCGCGGCCGAGGTCGTGAGCCTTCCCCTGCAGCTCTGCGATTTTCGCATCGAGGCGGGGCTCCATGCTGGGGACCATCCAACCATCACAGAACTCCAGGAGCCGCTGCAACGTGCGGGCCCAGCTCGCCGGAGTGCGGCCATTCGATCCGAAGAAGATCGGGGGATGCGGTTGCTGCACTGGCTTGGGCCAGGCCCAGATGGGGCCGAAATCGACGAACTCGCCGTGGAACTCGGCCTCTTCCTTCGTCCAGATCTCCCGCATCGCCAGCACACGCTCGCGAAGGATCCTGTACCGATCTCCCGGCTGGGTGCCGTGGTTACGCATCTCCGCCGCATAGGGCTCCGTCGGGTGGCCTCCGCCGATGCCGACCATCAGGCGACCGCCGGAGAGTTGATCGACCGTCGCAATCTGTTTGGCCAGCCAGATGGGATCACGCTGCATGATCAACGTGATCGCAGAACCCAATTTCACCCTGGATGTCACGGCCGACCACGCGCCGAGAACCGACCATTGCTCCCAGAAGTAGGCGTAATCGTGCAACTTTCCTGCCCGGAGATGGGCGCGTTCCTCATCACTCGCCGGCCGGTGTGAGTGCTCGCCCTGCCAGACAGACTCAAACCCGCAGTCTTCGACAACGCGCGCGAACTCCACGATATCCATCGTTCGCTCACGCTGTGCCATCCACGCGCCAAACTTCATCTCGTACTCCTCATGCCCACGACCTGATGTCTTGTCGGCGTTGCTTCGCCTTCGCTACCGGGGAATCACCGGAAGCACAATGAAGGACTCCATGCCGGGACGGTGGTGGACCACCTGGTGAGCGGTCTCGGTTTGGGCGTTCTCGCCGAAGGGCGCTCCCGTGTTGGGGTTTACATCGAAACGGGGGAAGTTGCTCGAGCTGATCTCGAGCCGGATGCGATGCCCGGGAAGGAAGACGTTGCCCGTATTCCAGAGGTCGATGCGGTATTCGTTGGGGCGGCCGGGCTCGACCACTTCGGGCTCCCAAACCGACTTCCGGTAGCGGCCTCTGATGATTCCGTCGAGGAGATTCTGTGCGTAACCGTCCGGATGTACGTCCACGAGCTTGGCAGTGAAGTCGGTGTCTGGAGCGCTGGTCGTCGCCCAGAGGTGGACCTCCACCGGGCCCAGTACTTCCAGCGGGCGTTCGACCGGATCGGAGGTGAAGACGAGAACATCCTGCCGCCCCTCTACTGGACGCTGATCCTGCACTCCGAGGGGGATGGAGAGGTTGTGGCCGCCGAGGGTCGGCACCGGGTCTCGCGGGTCAAAGGTGTACGTGTCGTCCGGTTGGTCCGCCGGCGGCACAGTGGAGAGCGTCCCGTTGCCGTCCACGCCGTTGGCGCTCCCTGCTGAATGGAGGAAGTACCGGACATAGCGGGCTGCCGGCGGAGGCCAGTCATCGAGGTGCTTCCAGCGGTTCTCGCCCATGAGAAACACGGTCACTGGCGCTTCTGCCATGATGCCGGAGTCGATGTCTTTGAGGTGGTAATCGAACCATCGCAGCTGCATTTCGTGGAAGTCCACGAGCGCCTCGGCGCCGAAGTCGATCTCACCGGTGCCCTTCGAATTCGGGACGCTGTAGGGAAGCAGGTGGGCCCAAGGCCCCATAATCAGCCGCTGTCCCTGGCGTGCCGCCGGGTGATGACTCTTCTCTCGAATCGCCATGAATGCGTTGACGGCTCCTTCGGCGAAGATGTCGTACCAGGAGCTGATGTGGAGCATCGGCACCGTGACCGAGCGAGCATGGGCGGGTACGTTGGCGCGCTCCCAATACTCCCGGTCCTCAGCCCGGTTGATGTGGTCCGCGAGGTACGGCGCCGTTTCCTTCAGGAGATCTATCCAATCGCTGATCGGCCGGTGGCGGAACCACTCGTCCCGGAGCGGCATCGAGAAGTTCGTGCCCGGTTCGACATAGTCATCCATGCGCGCCAGCAAGTCGGAGCGGCCCGTGCGCTGCAGAGTATTCCGCCCTTTGAAGATGGCGTACGGGATCAACCAGCCCCACATCGAGGCGCCGCCGGTGTGATAAACCCAGCTTTCGTGGAAATCGGAGGATGCCGAGACCGGTGCCATCGCCTGGAGCGACGGCGGCATCGGATCGCTGCATGCGATCGCGTACTGCGTTAGGCCCATGTACGACTGCCCGCATGTCCCAACCCTCCCGTTCGACCACGGCAGGCGCGCCGCCCACTCCACAGCGTCGTAGCCGTCCGCCGTCTCCTGGAAGATCGGCTCGTAGTTGCCCTCGGATGTGAAGCGCCCGCGGCAGTCTTGCATGATGCTCACGTAGCCATGGCGTGCGAAGTACTGGTTCGAACCGTTCGGGTTGTCCATGGCGAACTGCTTGCCGTACGGCGTCC
>JBJXGR010000151.1:0-15641 GCA_046160045.1 Bryobacteraceae bacterium | reverse complement strand
AAGCCTTTGATTTTGCTGGTCCCTTTGAATTATACTCACGAGGGTAATGGTCCGAGTTCTATGGAACAAGGTAGGGCCCCCGAAATCAAGATATCCAAAGAGTATTTTCAGAAAACTATTGGAGGTGCTGCTTCTCGCTACTTATTGGAAAATCCGCATCTCAAGGATTCGCTCGACTCTGCAAAGGAATGGATCCATCATATGCGGGTCGGAGGAATCGATGTTCAAGCCGAATCCAATGCGCCTTTCCCTGTGATAGTCAGGTGTGGTGGAGACAACATGAACCTCATCAACCAACACGTGCACCCGTCTCAAGTTAATCTTGAGAATTCTTTGTGTGTTGGTTATACTTCGGTGGGGAGTGGTTTTCCTCGAATTTTCAACAATCAATTGTCCAAAGAAGTGTTGAATTCTCCTGATGTGGCTGCCAAGCCTATGAACTGTACGCTGGAAATGGGCAAGGCTTTTACCAATACCGGTAGTAGACGAGATCCTGTCACAGGAGATGAAAATACCACTGTGGGGACATTATCAAAGAAAAGCCCTATCTATAGCAAACTCATGCAAGGCGCTTCTGCTACTTTCAACACCTGGAAAAAGGAAATGATGGGGGCTGCAAAGTTGGTGGAAGATTCTAATGCAATCCATGAGGTGCCAAGACCGGAAATCGAAAGGATCTGCAAGGAACTTGAAGATCACGTAAATCACAATACGTATAAGCAGGATTTGTGGCAGGATGGATTGACATTTACCTTGGGTAGAGGTTCAGCTACTTCCGACAAGTGTTTGGCTTGGAGTGATACCAGTGATTTGTCGCATGAAGCTGCACAAGTATATTCCAACTCTAAACGATTCGAATTTGGAGGATATGCTACTATTCATCTATACCCCATTGCTGGTGCAAAGCCTGTGGAGTAGAAATCAACGGACGGAAAAAAAGAGAAAAAGGCAAGACAAGAAACAGGATGAATTACTCCCCCTTTTTTTTCCTTTTTTTTTAATTCAAGTTTTTTGGTACCTGTATGTTTTGATTTTGTTTGTAGTAGTAGTAGACAATACAAAGAAAAAAAGCATAAGCGCGAGTTAATATACAAGAGATTAAAAAGAAACATGTATGATTTTTTTTAAAAAACGTAACACGTTAATAAGAAAATCAAAAAAAAGACAAATTAAAGAAAATTTTCACAACCTTTCTTCCGGAAAAATAATTATAACTAACCGGACCTGAAAAAAAACCCATTTTTACAATTAAATCGAACTATCTACTAGTAGTACACGAATAGGTATTGTTTTTTCAATCATGAAACTCTTTCCTGATGATAAGATATTATTATCTCTTTCGCATTTATATCAACATCCTTTTACTGTCCAAAAAACACAGTTGATATCATCATCATCATCATCATCATTATTATCCGATACCACATTATCTTTTTTACAAAATCAAGATAGATTTTATAACATTCAAACTTCTAATATCTCCCCTACTGAGATTTACACCAATACCAACAACAACAACAACAACAACAACAACAACAACAATAACATTAGTAATTATGAATCCGACCAGTTTAAACTCGCCGATCAAAACCATCCTTCTTATCATTCATCTTCCAGACTATTTCATTCTTCGTCATCACCACAACAAGCAGCAACAACAGCAATAGATTTACAACATCAAAAAACACCCCAAAAATACTCTGATTTTTCATGGGCTTTCACAGCAGTTGGTCAAAACACGGAGAATGCTTACGCTGCTTACTTGAACACCCGTAGGGAGCAAACGACTCAAGACGTAATGGCTATGCGAGTTACTCAGAGAAGGCGCGAGTTTATAGCTCGCAAGTTTGGGAATTCTAATCACTCAGATACAGGAGGTTTGTTCTCTGGTATGGAAGGTCCTGGCCATCCTGGCGCTGCCGGCGATGTTTTGGGCGATCTCGAAGATCGGCTGAGCTGATCGGATTCAGTGTGCCGCGACCAACGGCAGGCCATGTGACAGCGGGTCTGGAATCCTCGCGAACTCCGCCAAACCTTTGGTCAGCGGCTCAAGCCGCTGCAGAGGGAAATAGCAGAAGGGGATCAGCGATTCGCCGATGTGGTGCGGGGGAACTTGTCCTTCTCCAGCAGGAGAAGGCGGCGGCCTTTCGCGGCGAGAACTGCCGCGGCGGTGGATCCGGCGGGTCCGCCACCAATGACGACGGCATCATATTCTGCGCCGTTATTCATGTCGCATAACCAAGGTATCACGGGGCTGAGGGGAGGTGCTGCGCTCGGTGGGCGTGAGAGCGCCAGGCATCTCGCAGGCGGCGGTGAAGCTCAGAATCCCGAGTGCAGCATCGCGAGATGGAAACGATCTAATATATTTCCGTTAGTGCGTCGGGATCGGTCAGCCGCTAAGATGGACGCTCGGAATTATGCAACCTGAAACATCCGCGGCATACGTTCAGGAAATAGGTGGAGTGGCTGACGACTTCACGCTGCCAAGCGTCAACGGGGGCCAAATCGACCTTTCGATGGCCCTGAGCAGGAAGAAGGGAGCGGTTGTGGTCTTCTGGTCCGGAGTCTGCTCGCATTGCATTCGCTACGACGGGTACCTCAATAGTTTTGCCGAGCGCCACCCCGACCTGGCAGTGGTCGTGATTGCGTCTCGGGCCGGCGAGACGCCGGAGCAGATTCGCAAGACCATGGCGGAGCGGGGCATCCAGTTCCCCATCGTTCACGATCAGGGCAGCACAGTAGCACGCCGATGGTCCACGGAGCAGACCCCGCGTGCGTTCCTGATCGACTCGGGACGCACACTCCTCTACCGCGGCGCCATCGACAACTTCAAGTACCCGGGTGATCCGGAGTACGCTGCGTATCTGGAGACAGCGATCTCGGACTTTCGGGCGGGGAAACCCGTCAAGCGCTCCGAGACGTCAAGTTTCGGCTGCGCCATTCAATCGGTGTACTACACCCTTCCCAAACACCTATAAAGACAGGTAGGAGCCAGCCGCTATGAGTACATCGTGGGCCAACTTGCTGAGAGTCCCCGCCCAAATGGTGGAGATTGGTCTCACTGTGATGGATGCCGGCGTCAAGAGCATGCGCCTGGGCCTGGACGCCATGGTCGCTCCGCAGAAACCGCGCCTGGCCCCCAATACACCACCTATATATGGCCCCCAGGACCTGGATACCGCCCTCGCCGACTTCGCCAATCAGTTGATCCGAATCGGCTGGGTCTCCGCCCCGGAAGGCCTGCCGCTCCGCAAGTTGGCCGGTGATGTGCTAAATTCGGCCCGCCGAGCCTTCGGTTACATGGACCTGACCAACCCACGCACGCTCGCCCTTCCGCTCGAGTTGTCAGTTTCCGCCGGGGGAATCGCTGTCGAAACGCTGTTGCGCATGATGGCGCTCACGTCGGTTGTGGGTCCAAAACGGCTGAAGGCGTTCGTGACGAACGCCGCTGAAGTATATGTCGACACCGCGGTATTCGTCGGCCTCGAGTATAAAGAGGTGATCGAGCGTTACAAACAGCGGCTGAAAGAGAAGCCCGACGACTACAATACGCGCCTCGAACTCGGCCGGATGTACGTAAAGTGTGGACTCTACGACGAGGCGGTTCGGGAGTTGGATCTGGCGGCGCAGGATCCGGCCACGCGCGGCCGCGCGAAACACGAATCCGCGCTCGCGCATTACCGGGCGGCCAGATTCCAAGAGGCGGTGGATGACGGCGTAGTGGCGATGACCGCCGATCCTTCCAACGAACGGGCACGTGCCGCGATGTGGCTCGCCACGCGCTCCCTGGGCGGTTACCCGGACGGCGTGCCGGAATCCTTCCGGATGGAACTGAAGGCCGGATACGAGCCTGCGCGCGTGCAGTTCGAAAACATTGCCGCCAGGGTCGGCCTCGACAAGATCAGCGCGGGACGCGGCACCGCCGTGTTCGACTATAACAACGATGGCCTTTTAGATATCGTGCTGACGGCGGCGCACGCCGGTTGCTCGCTTTACCGAAACAATGGCGATGGCACCTTCACCGATGTCACGGTCAAATCGGGCCTCGACAAATGCATAAACGGTTTTGTCATTATCGCCGGGGACTACGACAACGACGGCTTCCAGGATTTGTTCGTCACCCGCCAGGGCTTCTATTACGGTGATTGCGGGCTCTATCACAATAACGGAGACGGTACCTTTACAAACGTCACTGAGCAGGCCGGTGTGCAAAGCTGGGGGCCAGCCTACACCGCGTCGTGGGTGGACTACGATTGCGACGGCTACCTGGATCTGTACATCGCCTATAATCTGGGCGGCATGTTCGACCGCTCCTGTCAGAACCGCCTGTTCCATAACAATGGAGACGGCACGTTTACCGATGTCACCGAAAGATCGGGACTGCAGAGTGTCTTCACAACCATCGGTTCCTGCTGGGGCGACTACAACAATGATGGCTATCCCGACCTGTTTCTCTCGAGTGGCCTCGGCCGGCCCCAGCTATTCCGTAACAATGGCGATGGCACATTCACGGACGTAAGTCTGGAGGCCGGAATCATCGATCCCGTGGTCGGGACTACGTGCTTCTTTGCCGACTATAACAATGATGGATGGCTGGACATCGTACAGTTCAGCTGGTCAGACCATGAAGACGCAATCCACACCATGAAAACGGGACACGGGCCGGACGATGGCGCACCGCTAGTGGTCTATCACAACAACGGCGATGGTACGTTCACGGCCAAGACGCGCGAGGTGGGCCTCGACGGCTGCTGGGGGACCATGAGCGGCAACTACGGCGACGTCAACAACGACGGCTACATCGATCTGTTGCTTGGAAACGGCAGCCCGCGCATGGAGCGCCTGGAGCCGTTCATCCTGTTGGAAAACGATGAAGGCCAGTTTCATAACACTACGTTCGCCGCGGGCCTGCCGTTTGCAGGTAAGAGCCACGGAACAAACTGCGCGGACCTCTTCGGAGATGGCCGTATGTCGATCATCATCGCCGCCGGCGGTGGATATCCCGGCGACCTGCTGATGACCGCCGTTCACTGCCCGAAGGAGTTGCCCGGCAACTATCTGAACGTGCGTCTGACCGGCGTCAAGAGCAACCGGGACGGTAACGGCGCGCGCATCACTCTTTGGTGCGGTGAGTCGAAGCAAATGCGGGAAGTGACTAACGGCGCGAGTTTCGGTTGTTTGCCGCTAGAGCAGCATTTTGGACTAGGGAAGGCTGAGAACGTGGATGGGCTCGAGATTCGATGGCCGAGTGGCCTGGTGCAGTGGCTGGCAGACCCGCCGATGAATCAAACGATCCAGGTGACTGAAGGGCAGCCAGGTTGGAACTGCGTCTACGTGCGCGCGGCGGAATCGAGTAGTGTGAGAGGGTAAGCAGCGTCGCGGCCCCAAAAGTGCTGGCAATTCTTGTGAGGGATTCTCCTAATGAACGAGCCAATCTTCCGGGACGATCTATTCGAGAATGCGTCTGCCGATTGGGTTGAAAGCAACGTAGACGAACACTTCCGGCAGCGGTATCTGCCCGGCGACGGTCCAATCTTCTGCGAGACTCTGATGACCGTCCACGGGACGACCGACACGGCCGCTGCTCTTGACCTGATATGCGGCCCATGGGACTGGTGGGAGCACGGGCGGATTGCCGATTTTACTGCGAATGCGGATGGATCGACCGATCAGATATTATCTCCGGTGTGGTGGTTTATCACGCGGGTGGGCCTGCATATCCTTCCGCCCGTGGACTTGCCGGACCTAAATGGACGTCGAGTGCCCCTGCTTCTTACGGATCACTTTACGGGGTGGTCCAGTATGGACGTTTATCCCCATAAACAGGGTGGCGCCCTGATCATCCGAGGACGGTTTCACGGCGTTGAATATCACGTCCCGGTAATTCCCAATCAGGTGGCCGAAGGACTGCACCTGGAAGCTGAGTCGGGAACGATGCCGATTCCCTTCCCAAAAGGGACCGGATGGGTTGGGTTGCTCCACAAGTTGGAGGGCCGACCACCGACCAACAATGCGCCTGAGAATCCGTAGAGAGGATAGGGACCCTAATTGTCCTTCAGCCAGGCAGCGAACACTTTGGCAGACCCTTCCATCAGGGCCTGATGCACGCGCGAGTGCTGCGTGGACATCTGCAGGTCCATAAAATCGTGGAAGCCCTGGGGATTGTACAGGCCCAGTGTCAGGAATTGCAGCGCGCCAGCGGTCCCATACAAGGGGTCGGGAATAAACGGGCCGAAATCAAACACCTTTTTGGGCCGGGCGCCTGCGACAAAGTCCATATCGCAGCGGACCTCGTTGTTGTCTCGTAGGAGAAATGAGAAGGTCTTGACTGCCCAATCGAACTTGCCTGGACCAAAACCGAAAAAGTTCGGGATGGGCGCCCAGTCAATAAACGGATATCCGATGCCCACTTCCAGTTTGTAGCCGGGTTTCGGGTTCTCCACTACATGAATGAAGTCCGGATGCTGCACCACCGCGACCGCTTCCTTGAGTACTTTCTTCACGGGGCCAAGCATGACGACAAAATCGTGCAGGAAGCAGGTAAACAAAGACCAGCGGTACTTGGTCCCGATATCGTTCCAGTCCTGCACCTGAGTCAACTGGTCTTCAGGATATCGCCCGCACTTTCCATCGGACCCGCAATAGAGCATCTGCTTGAAGGTGAACCCTCCGGGGTCGCCATCCGGATAGGTCCAATGGGAGGTGTTCAGGAAATGGCGAAGCACGTACTCTTTCAGACGCTGCTCCGGGTTGGGACCGGTGATCTTCCCAAACTCCACCTCTTGTCGGGCTCCCAGGTTGGTCAACTTCCTGCCGCCAATCGTCACGTCGCCGAAGTAGCCCAATGCTTTGTTCGGCAAGTCGTATTTCCGGTTCAGGTTGAGCTCATGGTATTCGACCTTGCGGTTGGGGTCGCGGGTCCAGCGCTCCAGTGCCAAGCCGTCCACCAGCGCTGCCTCGGTCTTTTCGACCAGCGACTGCTCGAACTCGGAAAAGTCCTCCGGGACGGGCTTCTGACTACGTTGTGCGCTCGACATGTTGTCTGATCACTGTACCTTTCACGCGCGTGCAAGTCAATACGGGAGCGCCGTCGGGCGATTGTAATGCGGGAGCGGTGCGGAATCCTCGGAAACACCAGCGAGTGCCGGCCCGGATGTGGTACACATTTCTTCGGGGGAGAATCGCGATGAACGTTTCGGTCGCCGGTTTCGAGGGACCAGTCGCCCGTGCGACGAGGGCCGAACTCGAGCGGCGAGGTCATACCGTGACTGGGGACTGTAGCGAATGCGTGGTCTACTTCCCGGGAGATCTGGCCGGCCTGGAGTCTTTGGCGTCAAACCCTCGTGTCACAAGACTGGTGCTGCGAAGTCACGGCTATGCCTACGGGTCAAATCCGAAGAATCCGGGTATGATGACCGAAGATCGCGGCTCGCTCCTGCCGTCAGAAGATCCAGCTCAAAGCTGGCTTCGGGCTGAAGACGTCGCTGGCCGGCACCCGAACTCGGCGGTAGTCCGGTTGGCGAATGTGGCGGACCCGGCCGAACGGGATCTACTTGTCACTAAGCTCGTGCGGCGCGTCGCGACGAAGATCGCCGGGCGGAACCCCAACGTCCAGCTCATCACTGTGCAGGATGCGGCGAGGGCCCTGGCCGACGCTGCCGAATCGCAGGCCACAGGTCTCTTCAATGCGGCTGGCCGAGGAACGATCCCGCTCGCCGACGCATTCCGGGCGGCATCTGTTCGTACGATTCCTGCTCCCGAGTTGGCGAGCCTGGCGCCTCTCAGCTTCAATTGGACGCTGTCGAGCGACCGGGCCGCCCATGAATTGGGCTGGGTTCCCCAGGAAACCACCCTGGAGGCGTTGAAAGAGATTCTCGCCAAGAAGCCTGGCGCTCGTCCGGAACGCCTGCGCAGCGAATACGACGATTGGGGGCTGGACACGGACTATATTCGTGCGTGGGGCTGGTGGTTTGCGTTCCTTCGCAAAGTTTACTGGCGCATTGATCATGAAGGGATGGAGAACATTCCCGAGGCCGGACGGGCTCTGTTCATCTCGAATCACCGGGGTTTCATGCCGCTCGACGCGGTGATGCACCTGTCACTGATATTTACGCACCGCGGGCGTGTCCCCAGGTTCCTCATTATTCATTCTTTGTTACGTACCCCTTTCATGTGCAATTTCCTGACAAAGCTCGGCGGCGTAGTGGCGAGCCAGGAAAACGCAGCGCGGCTTTTTGAGCAGGAAAGCCTCGTTGGACTCTTTCCAGAAGGCATCCGCGGTACATTCACCCCCTACAAGCGCACCCACAAGCTGCGGGACTTTACACGAAGCGAGTTCGCCAAACTGGCGGTCAAGCATCAGGCGCCGGTGATCCCGTCCGTGGTGATTGGTCACGCCGAGATCTTCCCGATCATCGGCAGAATCGATTCGAGTTGGGTTGTTAAGGAACTCGGCTGGCCTTATTTGCCGATTGCCCCGATGTTCCCGCTGGCGCCGATACCCCTTCCTTCCAAATGGCACGTCCGTGTTTTGAAACCGGTGCCGCTCGATGGGCTGAAGCCGGACGACGCCGAGAATGACAAGCTGATGAAGGAATTCAGCCGTTACGTTCAAAATATCGTACAGAAGAACATAGACGACATGGTGTCCCGCCGGAAGAGTGTGGTGATGGGGCACTTTCTGGACGGAACCTCACCCGAGATTGCGCCATTTCCCCGATCACGTAGCCACGCGCGTTCTTGACACACGAAACGGCGGGCTGCCGCGAGCTCAGCCGATCTTCGAGATCGCCCAAAACATCGCCGGCAGCGCCAGGACGGCCAGGACCTTCCATACCCACGACCAGGGCTCCGGAACCCCACTCCCCCATTCCAGGCCGACCAGAAATACCGCCAGAAGGCTCCATAGAAGGACTGGATAAATCACCCGCCCCTCTCCGTTTTCCGTCCGGCGCCAGTCACTCGCATCCACCCCTACCGTAATGTCGTTCTCCCGTAACTCCTCCACCAGCCGGTTCATCTCGCGGAATGTGCCGAACATCAGCAGGCCGTTGCCAAACGCCCACTCCTGCGCCGACTCCCGCGTCAATAACACTCCGGTCTGGGTGCGGAGCAACTGCCCCACCACCGGCCACATCGCTTCGGAAATCGCGTCCAGGGCCGGCGCCCCGGCCCGGATCGCGTCCGCGTTCCAGTACCCGGCCGCCACCAGATTGCGATGCAGGCAGTCGAGAAACAACGGCCGCGACGGAACAATCCTCGCCAACGCCCGCCAGTTGCTCTCGAACGCTCCGGCCGAAGCCGGGAACCACATGTTGATCTTCAACTCCGGCTCGACGCCGGAAAACTCCTCCATCAGCCGCTTCTCCAGATCGAGCGGAGGTTGGGCCATCATCAGCCGGATCAGCGTTTGCGCCGAACGGGGCGCGTTGCCCGCCAGCACCGCCGAGGTGTATTTGATCGCCGTGTTGATCACACCCGGCAAGACCGCGATCGGATGGTTGAGCCGGCGGACATGCAGACGGTTGTTCCGATCCACGATCATCGCGTCCAGATGCAGATCGGCGTCGACCATCGACAGCGTGAAGAACTGTTCGAGAATCGCCGAGGCGATCAGCACCGGGGCATTGGAATCTCCCTGTTCGATCAGTTCCGACACCGGACGCCCCTCGATGGCCGGCCAGCAGAGAATCGCCGGCGTCGACAACTCCGGGATCGGGATCGGGTAGTCGGCCAGCGTGTCCCCACGATAGTGGCTCAACACCTCCAGGAACGACCGTTCCGAAACCAGGGACTCGCCGCCGCGGAGACACTCCCGGAACTGCTCCAGCACGGCGGGCGCGACGATCCCGGCCAGTTCCGGACGTCCCAGAAAACGGATCCCCTTTTCGAACTCCCGCAGGGTTTCTTCCGCCACCGGGGGGTGGGCCACTTCGACGATCACCGCTTGATTGCGGTAGGTGGCCCGATAGGCCGTGCGGGACAGCGTATTCCACACCGGCGCCGGCGACAGGGTGGCGGCCAGTTCTTCGGCCGCGGCGCCCAGTTCCCGGCGCATGATCGCCGCGACCTCCGATGGCGGTATCACCGCAACCGTGAGCCGGACCCTGCGCAGTTGCGAGATATAGGAACCGTCGAGCAGATCCGCGCGCCAGCCCAGAAATCGCGCGAAGGCGCCGTAAAGGCCTCCCAGTTCCGCCAGGGCCTCACACAGTCCGATGGCGCTGCCATAGGGCCGGTTCTCGTCGGTGGGGATCCCGCTCGAGCCCCAAAAGCCAGGCGACCCTAGGCCGTGGCGGGCAAACACCGCCGCCGCCATTTCGGCGGACGGGGCTGCGCTGGGGTGCAAGGGTTCTGCGATCTCCTGGCTGGACGGCTGGCTCTGCTCAGCGGCCCTCCGTCCCGGACGATCCGGGTCCGGCGGTGTTCACGATCCGGGTCAGCCAGCCGGACGTCATTTTGACCATGCCGGTGGTGTTGGCCACCACGTCGCGGCCCACACTGGAAATGCGCTCCACGGCCGACAGTTTGGATTCGTCGAGGTTGGCCGAAACGGCCGCCGCCATCCCGTTCATCACCTCTCCCAGCCTGTCGACGACGGCCCTTGGATTGGCGGTACCGACGGCGGTTTCCACCTGCTGCACGCCGAATACCGTGATCGCCGCCGACAATCGGACCAGCGAGTTGAATGTTTCCTGCATCGAACCTCCGGGATTCCGGCTTGCTACTTTGCCACCGTCAGCCGGCGCAGCAGGAAGAGCAGCCAGACAGTCCATGATGTCACAAAAACTTTCACCATGATCGCCCAGAACGAGGATTCCCGCATCGCCGCCGAGGCTCCGCCGAGGGACAGGTAGACGACCGTCAGACCCCACACCGCCGCGCCCGCGAACAGTTTCTCCCGCAGGGGCCGGTCCGGGTCCTGCTCGGGCATGGAAAAGGTTTTCAGGTTGACCTGACGCCGCTCCAACAGGTCGACGGCCCGCACCATCGACGAAGGTCCGGTCTTCATCCACACCGCCATGTCCGCCAGCATCGTGATCAGTCCGCCGGAGGAGAGCACTTTTTTGCGCGACTGTTCGAACAGATACTCTTCCACCACATTGCGCAGCGCTCCGGCCAGGTCGAGTCCCGGCGCCAGCCGTGAGACCACTCCGTCCACCAGCACCGTGGAGCGGATGTATTTGACCATCTCCCCGTCCACCAGCGCGCCGTAATTGCGGGCGGCCGTCAACAGGTCCATCATCGTGATCGTCACCGAGACGCGGAATCGCGCCTTGCCGTGCACGGCGGGCTCGACGTACCAGGTGCGCGCCATCTGGGCGATGCGCCGCCGCATTCCTTCCAGGTCCGCATCGGGAGTGAGCGTGCAGATATTGAGAAACTGGCGATAGATCGCGTCCGGGTCGCCGGCCGAATAGGCCAGCGTGAGCTCGATCTGTTTGTGCCGCGCTTCCTGCGTCAGCTTGGCGACAATGCCGAAATCAACATAGCCGACCACGTTATCGGGCAGAATCAGCAGATTCGCCGGATGCAGGTCGGCGTGGAAAACGCCGAACCGGAAGGCGTCCCGCAGGAAGTTGGTGATGACATTGTTGCAGAACACGCCGGGGTCGAAACCCAGGCTGCGGAGGCTCTCGAGCGCCGCCTGGTCGTTGTTCTCCACCAGCCGCAGATAGGCCGAAACACTGTACCCTTCCAGAAATTCCATGGTCAGGACGCGCGAGGTGGTCAGCTGCCAGAAGATTTTCGGAATGCGCTCGGTGGCCGAATCCACGGCGTTGCGGCCGACCAGGTCGCAGTGGCTGGCCTCGCGGCGGTAGTCCAGTTCATCCCGCGTCCAGGTGACTTGTTCGCGTACCAGGTCCCGCACGAAGTAGAGGTTGCGGATGCGGAACAGAAAGATCAGCCAGACGAAGGTGTGCAACAGCAGCGTGTCGCGGTGGAACATCTGCAGCACGCCCGGCCGGCGTACTTTGACCGCGACGGGAGTGCCGTCTGGCATCCTGGCCCGATGCACCTGGCCGATGGACGCCGAGCCGATGGCCTCGTAATCGAATTCGGCGTACAACTCTTCGGGCGGATGTCCGAACTCGGCGACAAAGACTCCCGCGATCTCTTCGCGCGTACTGGTGGGAACCCGGTCCAGCAGGGAAAGCAGCGCATCGCAGTATTCCTTGGGCAGCATGTCGATCTGCAGCGACATGATCTGTCCCAGCTTGAGAAAGGAACCACCGACCTTTTCGAACCCTTCGCGCAGCAGTAAATGCCCCAGCACCGGACGGCCGGCCAGTCGCCTCCGCCCGAGCCGGGTCAACTGCAGCAGAACGACGCCCCAGACCTGAAACAATCGATGCAGAAAGTCGAGCAGAGGATGGCGCGGGGTCATGGATTCACGGCTTCGGAGCCGCGAGCAACAGAGCCGCGAGCGGTAGCGAGCGGTGGCGGTGCAACAGAGCCGCGACCGTCAGGGAGCGGTGGCTGCGAAACGGAGCCGCGACCGTCAGGGAGCGGTGGCTGCGAAACAGAGCCGCGACCGTCAGGAAGCGGTGGCTGCGAAACGGAGCCGCGAGCGTGAGCGAGCGGTGGCGGTGGCTGCCGAGACGCCCAGGGGCCACCGCTCCCTGACGGTCGCGGCTCCGTTAGGGACGCTCCCATCTCCGTTAGGGAGCAACGTCGGCGATCCATCGCCCCTCACCCTCGGTGATGCGGACCCGCGTATTGACCGGCAGATGTTCAAACTGTTCCCGCAAGCCGCTGGGCCACCAGACCTCCAGCGCATCCACCGCCGTGAGGCCGCCCAGGCCGAAGTGCTGTTGGGGAGGCAGGCACCCGAAATTGCTTCCATTATTGACCACGCGATGCTGCTCCCGGCCCCCGGCCTCCAGTTTCAGCCGCGCCCCGATCGCCCCGCGATTGCTCGTGGTCCCCGTCAACAGCACCGCCAGGTAATTGCCCGGCCTTCGTTTCGGAGCAAACACCGACATGGTGAGCAGGTCGCCGGGAAACGCGCCCCCGGTCGCCGACAGGATCAGCAGACGGCCGTCGCCGAACAGGTCCGCGCAATTGATGCCGTGGCCCTTGCCGGTTGCCGGCAGGCCGGCCGAGAAGGTCACGTTGCGGAAGGTCTCCCCGTCGCTCTCATAAATCACCAGCGGCTCGACCCGATCCATCAGCGGTCCCCCGTTGCCCAGCGCCACGTCCAGATAGCCGTCGTTATTCAGGTCCGCCGCGTTTCCGCTCATGCTTCCCCAGCATTCGGTCAGGCCCAGTTCCCGCCCGATCGCCGTAAACGTGCCGTCGCGGTTGTTGCGGTAGACGCGCGTCGGATGCCCGTTCGGCGGCGTCTCGCCGGTTTGCATCGAATGCACCGTATCCTCGTGCGGGCCCCAGGTGTACTGGATAATGTCGAGCCAGCCATCGTTGTCGATGTCGCAGAATTGCGCGTTGAACGCCATCACCGGCAGCCCCAGGCCCGACTCCACCGTGACGTCGGTGAACGTGCCGTCGCCGTTGTTGCGGAACAACTGCGGCTCCCCGATGGCATTGGAGAGAAACAGATCGGGATATCCGTCGTTGTTGTAATCGCCCCAGGTGTGGCCGATGGCCGGCCAGCGCGAAACGATTCCCGCCTCCGCCGCCACCTCACTGAACGTCCCGTCGCCATTGTTGTGGAACAGCTTGTGCGGCGTTCTGCGGTCGAACAGCCCGCCGATGTTGGTGCAGACGAACAGGTCGAGCCTGCCGTCACAATCGTAATCGCACCACGAGCAGGTGAACGAAGGGCCCCAGCAGGAAACGCCGCTTTGGACGCTGACATCGGTGAACGTGCCGTCGCCATTATTGCGCCACAGCTCCACCATGCCGCCGTAGAAGCCGGCGCGGCACACGGCCAGCCCCGGATAGCCGCTGTTCTCATAATCGCCGGCCGCGATTCCGAAGCCGTTCGTCCCCTGATACAAACCGCTTTCGATGCTCACGTCGCCAAACGTGCCGTCGCCGTTGTTGCGATACAGGCTGAGGCCGCCATGGGCGCAGGCGATGGCGACATCCAGCCGCCCGTCGTTGTCGTAATCGAAGACCGCGATGCCGCGGCCGCCGCTGGTTTTGTCCAGTCCGATGCGCGCGGAAATCTCCTCGTATTCCACGGTGGCTTTGGCTTGGCCGGCCCGCATCCGCATGCGGTTCGGCGCCGCCACCCACTCCGGATAGCCCCCCAGCCGCTCGGCCGCCAGCCATGCCCAGAAGCGCGCCGGAGCGTTGTGCGGATTGGCCTCCACCGCGGCGCTCGACTGGCGCAGCGCCGCTTCGAACTCGCCGGAAAAAAACAACGCCAGCCCCGCCTCATGCAACGCGGTCGAGCGCACTTCGGCATCTCCGGTGGTCGCCGCCGCCGAATTCAACTGCTCGACCGCTTCCCCGTACCTCCCCACTTTCACCAGGCTGCGGCCCAGTTCCATGCGCCGCGGCGCGTCGCCGGGATGAGCCGCCACCCATTGCCGCTGCCGCTCGATCAGCTCCGGGTACTCGAGCGTAGCGTACACCGGGAACTCGGAAAAGATCTGCAGGCAGAACTTCACGAACTCCACATAGCGCGCCCCGCCGGTCACCTCCAGCGTTTTCAGACCCCGGATCCCGGCGTCGGTCAACAGCGTTCCCAGCGCCAGCGGAAGCCGCAACGCCAGCGCCAGGCCGTTGCCATCGTTCGCATCGATGGACTGAAACGACGTGCGCACCGCCTTCAGCCAATGCTCCACCGCGGCGGGCAGGGCCTCGGCGCTGGGTGGAGTGAAGTACACGATGCGCGCCGTGCGATTGGCCAGATCCGCCAGCGCCTGATCGAGAGTGGCCGGACCCCGCAGGGGTGCGCCGGAGGCCGGGCGGGCTTCGGTCCCGGTCAGCTTGTCCAGCGCCTCCTGCGCCGTGCGGAACGCGGTTTCGCTCAGCGTCAGGCCGGTCTCGGCGAGTTTCAAGGACAACGTGGCGACATCGGAAAGCAAGCTCACTCGGTTCCTCCCTGGGATCGGTTTCGTGCCTCGCTCAGAGCTGTTTAGGAAGCTGGTAGTACACCGTTTCGATCGCGCACCCGAAACTGGGCGTATCGGCGCGCACGATGGGTTCGCGGTTCAGAAACTGCCTCACCGCCGGTTCCAGGTATTCCCGATACTCCGGATCGGCAGCCAGCCTGAAGTTGTCGACCGCCCCCCGGTACTGCAGCCGGCCCTCGGAATCCAGCAGATAACAGCGCGGCGTCTGCTGGGAAAACCACTGCCGCGCAATGCGCGCGCCTTCATCCCGCAGGATGGGAAACGAAAGGCCGCGGTCGCCGGCAGCCGCCATCATCTGCTCGGGCGTCTCGTTGATCCTGGAGGCGATGGCCGCAAAGCCCAGTTCCGGATGACGCTCGGCGAAACGATTGAAGAAGGCGTCGTATCGCACGCAGTGCGCGCACGAGCCGGACCAGAATACGACCACGGCGCCCCGACGGTTATGCAGAAGCTCATCCAGGCTTCTCTCCCCGCCGCCGCCGAGCAGCGGGAGGCGAAAGCCCGGCATCCGGTCGCCAATGTGCTGTGTCTGCAAATCCGATGGTCCCCGTGCCTGGGACCCCTCGTCCCCCGGCAGTTGGCCCGGCGCGGGGT
>JBJXGR010000150.1:0-30801 GCA_046160045.1 Bryobacteraceae bacterium | reverse complement strand
GGGGGGATGCGAAATCCCTTGTCGACGTCGCAGAACGCGTTGTAGGGCGTCTGGCAAGGTCTCCAGGCGTGGAAAAGCTGTTGAAAAGGCCGCTTTTGATTTTCTTACATCTTCTCAGCCGTGGGGTGGCTTGGCTGAAGAACCGCAAGACGCGTCGCAGCCCCGAGCATCAAGCGACGGGTCCCTTCCCGCACCGCCAAGGAACCTACGGCCCAAGTGCGAAGGCGGCGACGGCCGGACACGGCGTGCCGAGCGGGAAACGGTGCAGGGAGCGCACGCACAGATTCCAGCGGGTGAGTTGGCAGAAGTCGACCGGGTCCCATCCGGCCGGATGCTGGCGCGGTTGGGCGCAGGGCATCCGAAAAGCCAATTACCCAGATCTGTCTGTCCCCTTTTCCGCCCTTTCCGCCCAGTCCATTGTGGCGTCCCCAGGTTTCCCGGACTTGTGTCCGAGTGAGAACGTGGGTGCTTTCGCGCCATGGCTCAGAGCGCCGCGAGGAAGTCCTTCTACGGAATCGCGTGCAGGGTTTCTGTCGTCGGATGCCCCCAGGCCCAGCGGATTTTGATCCGCTTCGGTCGGTCGCTTGTACTTCTTCTTCTACCGCACCGATACAAATACACCGTGCTGGGTGATGAAATCCCCGAACTGGATTCGGATCTGGATCTTCGAATTCCGCCGGGCACTGGCAGGCAAACGGATGTTCGCCTGCCACACCCCCTGCACGAGGTTCGGCGCGGGACCGATGTATGCGATATCCGAAGCCAGAACCTCCACGCCATCCAGAAACACCTTGATCGGGCCGCCTGTGAACACGGGCAATGGCAGACCAGTCAGTTCGCCATCGCGCCCGGGAAGGTCGGTCGCCGGCCCGCCGACGCCGAACACCACCACGTAATTCCCTGGCAATTCACCGTTGACCGAGTTGAACGAGTTGTCCTGATTCAGGGCCGCGGCCTGCCCGAAACCTGTGGCGTCGGCCGTCAACAATCCTGGCACGGAGGGCGCGATTCGAATCCGCACCCCGGTCGATCGCTCGCCTCGATACTCGATCTGCACGATCGTGTTCACTTTTCCAGCGAGGCTGAACGGAGCGATCGCGCTCACCTGATTCTTTCCGGCGTACAGCATCGGCGCCGGTAGGCCGTCGAATAACACGCGCGTCTCCGCGAGCGTCGTGGGGAACTTGCCATCGGTGAGTGCCGCGGTAACGAGGGAATCTGGTCCGAAGCGCTCACCAAATAAAGTCAGGGCTTCTCCAGCGGCAATCAGGTTTGGCTCGTAGCTTGCCGTGTTGGTCACGCCCCAGCGGGTCAAGTGCGGACCAGGGGGCAATACGGTGACGGGCACGGTGATGGTGGTCGGGTTGATACCCGTTCCGCGCAGCCGGAACTGCGGATTGTAGGAACCGGGCGACAGGCCCGAGGGATCCACGGTGACAATGAAGGTTACCGGCGAGCTGTTGCCCACCTGCTCGACCTTGAGCCACGGCACGCTGGGGCTGTCGAACGCGACGTCGGGGATCGTGACCCCATTCGCGACCAGGTAAACCTGGAACGGTTCCGGTAGATTCCCCTCTCGCCGGTGGACGACGGGCAGGGAGCCGGTCGTGACGAAGAAGCGGCCACCGGTTGCCAACGCGGCTCGCGCGTTCCGAGGCGGTTCACCGCAGTCCACGATGGTGAGCATCGCCAACCCCCGAAGCCCGGGGTCGCCGTCGGCGGGGTCCCGGAATCGAGGAATGTACTCTTTCTCCGGGATGATCACCCCTGCCTCGCGGTCCACACCCGGGCCCTTGCCGGGTGCAGAGGCAAGAACGGGCCTGGCGTTCAGGAACCTCCAGTCATCGATCGGAGCCGGTTCGGCGTTCACGGACGCGGTTCCCAGAGCCGGCTGACCTGAACTTGGATTGACGGGCCACGAGACGGTCACCGGGATGTCGATCGTTTCCCGCGCTGCCGGATCGGCGTTAATTGTTTCCCACACAGCCTGGCCGGTGCCGCTGACGATCGGCACTTTGTAGTAGGGGCTCACCGGTGGCTCGCTCGTCACGGCGCGAATCTGCAGGCTGCCGTTCCGGACATCGACAGGAACGCGCACGTCAACGCCTTGTGGGATATTGTTGAATCGCGCTGTCAACCTCGTCCCCGTGTCGGCGCGACCGATTTCGGGCGCGTGCCACTGCTGGCTGGCTGCGGCCTTCATGAAGCCCGACTCGGTGTTGTAGGCCGCCCCAGGAACATCCTGCGAGACCGGCACGCCGGGAATCTGAAGAGGAACATGGATATAACGGCTCCTGAAACCGGTGGGGGATAGTTCCTGGAATTGTATGAGGAAACCCGACCCAGTGCGCCTCGCCTGGGCCTCCTGGCAATCCTGAAGGCTGGCGTGTGGATTGTTGAAGTAGCCGAGCTCATCAGGTAAACCGAGGCACGCATTACAATTACGAGGATATAGGAGCCTCGTTCTCACGGCCTGCGCCGCGCGTGCCACGTCCACCCGCGGCGGAGTCACGGGGACGCTTACGCCTTCCAGGGTGAGGGCGACCTCCGCCGTAATAGCAACCACACGGCCTGGCTCCACGTCAAGTCGGCTCGCGTTCGCGCGCACGTTGGTGATTCGAAGGATGCGCGTGCGCACGGTAGCCGGTGGATTGACTGCAACACCCAGCCAGACGACGTCGTTGCTGTACCGACGAATCCCTTGAAAGACGTTGGCGCCAGGCCTCCCGGCGATGCCTCCGCAGGTGGGCACCGGAACGGTCGAGTCATACGGAACAGCAGGCGATCCACAGAGCGTCTGCGTCGGCGGCAGGGGCTCGCCGGTTAACGCCAAGGCCTCGGACAAGCCTGAAGACAGCAGACGAGAGGTGACCTGCGTATTCAGAGAGACCTGAATATTCAGCTTCGGCAGAGGCGAGCCCGGCTGCGTAGGCGTGCCGCCCGTGCAAGTCAGGAGAATGTCGCCGACGAGTTCTGTCTTCCCCTCCGCGCGGACCAGTGGAGGAGTGCTTTCCGCTGTGCACCTCAACTGGGCGAACAGTTGACTTGATCCCAAGGCTACGAGTAGCGCGAGGCTCCGAACAATTCGCATGGATCGAGTCTACTCAAAGGTCCCGGCAAATACAACACACCAGACAAGGCCTGCCGCCTGCCGGCGGTCCGTTCCGCGGTCTGCTGGGGATAGGCCCAAACTTTATCTGGGAGCTGCTGGGAGCTGCTGGGGCCGTCCAACGAGTTTCCGGTTTTTTCGTTCTTTTCAGTTCAATCAAGCCAATCACTTGCGCTCTATCGACCATAGGCTGCACAGCCTGGCCTGTCCCTGGTTTCTATGCTGACACCGGCGGCGGAACTCGGGGGGAACTGGGGTCAGGTGGGTGCAGACGCGAGTTTCATAGGGGTCCTCAACGTTAGCCAACTCGCGTTCCGGCCGCAGGATCAGGTGGACCCGGGTTGGCCATCAGACAATAACCGAGAATCGCCACTCGACGCTCCTCGCAATGGTGTACGAGCAAGTCCAGGTATCGCTGGTGGTGGGTGTCGGACGTCCGAAGCCTGGCGGAAGTTCTCGAAGAAACCCGCGTCTGCACCCACCTGACCCCGGTTGCTCCCCGGTTTCCGTGATTTCTCCAGCGGACCCCAAACCAACCTGATGGTGCACTTCATCGACCTGGTCCATTTTGTGCTGGACCTGAAGTTCCCCAAACGGGTCGTGGCCCTGGGCGGCACCTTCCGTTGGAAGGAACCGTACGATGTTCCGGATTCAGTCGAAGTTACCTACGAATATCCCGAGGGCTTTCTGGTTCCCTATTCCACCGTTTTCAGCAACGGCGCGGGTAATCTCGCCAGATGGTTCGGCACCCGGGGCACGCTGGACGGCGTGAACCTGTCGCCGAAGCAGGACTGGACAGCGACCGGCGAAGGCTCGGGCGAACCGGATAAACTCACCGAAGAGTTTCGAATCACTGCCGCCGACAATGGTCCCGCTCCGCACATGCGGGAATTCTTCGAGCGTGTTCGCAGCCGCAAGCAGCCGGTGGCTCCGATAGACGCGGGCTACGCGCATTCGGTGGCGGTGATCATGGCCGATGAGGCGATGGCGACCGGGCGGCGGATGACGTACGACCACTCCAAACGCGAGATTCACGCCGGGTAGTCCACGCGCTCAGGTGACGACGGGCGACGCTTTTCTTGCCGCCCGTTGTTGTCGGCCGGTTTCAACAATTCCCTAGGACGGCTTGGTCACCGCGATGGTGTAGTTGCCCGTCCCCTTCTCCCGATTCCAGTGGCGAATCTGCACGAAGTATTCTCCAGGAATCAAGTCTGCCACGATCCGGGCGTTGGTGCCCACTCCGGAATCGTCGTCTTCGGCGATCACTGCGGTCGTCGAATTCGGACCGAACAGCTTCATCACGACATCCGTCGAGCCCCTCGTATCCACGACGTGGCGTCCTCCGGTTTCCACCTGGAACTTGAACAGGTCCTCTTCGCCCGGCTTACCGATGGATGCCCGGGTCCGCCTGGCTGCATTGACCTTGAGAACCGGGACATCTCCTGTCACGCCGGGCTGGGTCTTGGGATACATCTTGGCGCCGGCCACGAACGCTTTGTCCATATCGGACGGAACATCATTCTGCTCGGTTCCGATTCCGTTCAGGGTCCATTCCGCGGGGAAGAAGTAGAGCATGATCGACTGAGGATCAAACGCGGTGCCGTTGATCTGGTCGGCAGTGTACTTCCTGAGGACGTTGTGGCGCGCGGTCTCTTCGTCCCAGAAGTTCGGCGCCTTGGCCAACGCCGCGATCACGACAGGTTCGTTCCATTGGATGCCTCCGGCGGGGTTTTGGTGTTCATGGGCCAGGCCAATGGCGTGTCCGAACTCGTGGCCGGCGGTTCCGCCATCGAGGAAACCGAGGTTCATTGTGGGTTGGTCTAGCGGAATGCCCTTTGCATCCGTGCCGACGTAACTCCAAGCGCCATCGTTGGAGGCAAAGGCAATCCGGATGTCGGCGTTCAGGGCGTTGTCGAATGCGAAGGTCAGGTTGGCGTGAGCCGTCCACCATTCCGCCTGTTCTTTGGCAATCGCTCGCTGTTGAGCATTGCCGCCCATAAACCTGACGTTGAGAGTGGAGCCGTTCATCCACAGCTTGCCGATGGGCGATATCGCACGGAGCGGCCCACCGCGACGGGTTCTGACAGTCTCCTGATGTTGAAACATTCTGTGGGGCAGCACTCGATCGAAACAAACACGGGGAACTTTCGGCACATTTCCTCCTCAAAGGCGTTCTTATTTAGCCTCATGGCAAAGCACTAGGTTAGTGTACATCGATTAGCCTCGTGAAGTTCACCCAGGAGCGAGAAATTGTCTACCGGATTCCCCGGCTGGCCAGGTTCATCGCACCAAAACCAAAGGGCACAGCCCGTGAGTGATAGGTTTCTGGCGCGTTCTGCGCCTACTTGAATCGAGGAGGAAGTCGAAATGACACCAATCGAGAGCACGCGGGAGCGATCACGGATTCTCCTGTTGACGCTAACCGTCGCTATGCTCGCGGCAGGAGGCCCGGTCGCGGCGGACAATCGAGGCGACCGAAGAGGCGACACGAGGGTCTATACCCTCGACCCGTCCACCCATGGCAATCCCGAAGGAATCACTTACGACCAGAGCACTGGCGCCTTCTTTGTCGGGGCCACGGGCGACGGCACCATCTATCGGGGGAGGCTCGACGACCCGGCGCGGAAGGCGAGTGAGTTCATCACTGGCGCCGAGGTCCAGGTCAAGGAAGCGGCCGGAATGAAGGTCGCACGGGGGAAGCTGTACGTGGCCGGTGGATTCCACGGTGCGGTCTCTGTCTACGACATTGCCAGGAAGAAGCTTGTGGCCGTGTTCGCAAACTTTGGCGCAGGCATGCTGAACGACCTTGTGGTCACGAACAATGGCGACGTCTTCATTACCGACTCGTTCGTTCCCTGCCTGTGGCACATCACCGCGGAGAACGTCGCGAAGGGCGGTGGCCCGGTGAACTGCATTCGGGTCGATCCGGAGATCAAGTACGAAGATGCCCCGGATCCCTTCAACCTCAACGGCATTGTCGCGTTGAGGGGCGGCCGGTCACTCATCGTTGTGCAGTCAAACACCGGCAAGTTGTTCCGCGTTGATCTCGACGCGCATGCGCCCAATGGCCGTGAGATCCAGCAAATCGCGGTGGAGCCGCTCGTGGGGGGCGACGGCCTCCTGATCGACGGCAGCGACCTGCTCGTGGTCCAGGGCATCCCTCCGGTGCTGACGTTCGTGCGGCTCAATGGCAAGGTGGATCGGGGCAGGGTGGTGGAGCGCCGCACCGATCCGTCGCTGCGGTTTCCGTCAACAGTCGCGCGAGCCCGGAACTTCTATCTCATCGTCAACGCCGACTTCATCAACAGCGTCACGCCTTTCACCGTGACCGGTCTCCCGCGCAACTACGATGACGACGAGTAGCGCTCGACTGACCCTTGCCGCACTGACCCTTCCGACTACCGAAAAAGGAGAACCCATGCGACGGCAAGAGGCGACCGGACTCAACGCGCGCGGCGAGACTGCCGGACGGTATGTCGCCGGTGGTACATGGTTATGTGCTGAGGGGAGGCCAATTCAGTAGGATTGACGTCCCTGGGGCGCCGGTGTCCGACCGGCCATGCGGATCGAAGATGGACTGAAGTCCGGCTACGCGCTGGAAGCGTGCGCCACCACCTGCCACGAGGCCCGGCGAACTATAGTTCCACCGCCCTCAAGCAGCAGCTTGAGAAACGGCATCGGACACCGGGCCGAGCAAACCCGAGCGGGACTGGTCGGCAGGCCGGGTGGTCAACAGCACACACACAACCCCCGTAGCCCGGTCCGCCCAGGCGATGGTGCCGGTGGATCCCCAGTGGCCAAACGTCCGTGGAGAACAAGCCTTGCCGAGTTTGGCCGGATCGAGCATCCATCCGAGCCCCCACGGTTCATTCAGCCCCTTGGTTTGGAGAGTGACCATCTGTTCCGCCGTTTCCTTCCGCAGGACGCGGCCATCCGGCTTGACGAACATCGACATCAGCAATGCGATGTCGTGGACGTTCGAGT
Organism: Bryobacteraceae bacterium; assembly: GCA_046160045.1. Taxonomy (GTDB): domain Bacteria; phylum Acidobacteriota; class Terriglobia; order Bryobacterales; family Bryobacteraceae; genus CAZGUX01. The sequence goes on along the minus strand of JBJXGR010000150.1, from coordinate 23,708 downwards.
GCGCTCCGCCCCACGGCGCGCCCAGTTCACGCCAGTAGAGGCTGTTCCAATTCCAGTCGTTGTCGCTGGTTCCGTAGATGGCCGGCGCATGCTCCACCTGCGATTGCATGGTGGAAGGGATCTTGCGGCCGCCCAGTCCCAAGGACGTCTGGGTCATGCCGATCGGCTGGAACAACTCCTCGCGAAGGAACTCCCGGAACGGCTTTCGCGTGGTCCGCTCGGCGATTTCCGCGGCGAGCAGAAGGCCCATGCTCTGGTAGCTGACCTTTTCGCCCGGCTTGAACAGCAGCGGCGTCTTGCACGTGATAGCCACGAAGTCCTTGAGGGGAGCATGGCGCTTACGCAGGTCGATGTTCTCGGACAACTGATCGGGCAGGCCCGACGTGTGGGTCAGCAGGTGGCGAATCGTGATGGCGTCGCGGCCGCCGCCCGAGAACTCCGGGATGTGCTTGCGCACCGGATCGCTAAGCGAAAGCTTTCCCCGCTCGACCAGGATCATGACGCCGGTCGCGGTCATGGGCTTGGTGATGGAGGCCAGCAGAAAGACGCTTTCGGGCGACGTCGCCTTCCCGTAGCCGCGTTGAAACGTGAAAGAGCCCTGGCGGACGTAGAGTGCCGCCGCGCGGACCTCTCCCGAGGCAATCGAGCGCTCGATCAGCGCGTCGGCTGAACGAACGCTATCCTTCGTCAGTGGTTTGGCCATGGCGCGGTCGAGCAAGCCGATCCCTCCCAGCATGATGGAACGTCGAAGCATGAGTACGTTCTTATCGTGTTTCCGTGCAGGATTCAAGTGCCTGGCCTTTGCGTTGGCGCTCCGCTCCGGCGAAGGCCCCCTGGAGTCGTCCCTTGTTACAATACGACCTCGTGCTCGACGTCAGGCAACTCTCCAAGCAATATGAAACGGCACGCGGCCCATTGCGCGTGCTGTCGGATGTTTCGCTGCAGCTCAAGCCGGGTGACGCCCTTTCGGTGGTCGGGCCCTCCGGCAGCGGTAAGAGCACGCTCCTGTATATTCTGGGCGCGCTCGAACGTCCGACCACCGGATCGGTAACCCTGAGCGGCATCGATCCGTTTGGCTTGGGAGAAACGGAGTTGGCTGCGTTCCGCAACCGCCAGATCGGCTTCGTGTTCCAGGACCACTGCCTGCTCCCGCAGTGCACCGTGCTCGAGAACGTTTTGACCCCGACACTGGTGGCCCCGCGAGATCCGGGGCATGAAGCGCGTGCCAGGGAGTTGCTCGGCCGCGTGGGACTCGGCGACCGCCTGGATCACCTTCCGTCGGAACTCTCTGGCGGTGAGAAACAGCGCGCCGCGCTCGCCCGCGCTTTGATTCTCTCGCCGTCTCTCCTGCTCTGCGACGAGCCGACCGGCAACCTCGACCAGTCGACAGCCGCCAGCGTGGCGGACCTGCTCCTTGAACTCCACAAAGCCCAACAGAGCATTCTGATCATCGTCACCCACAGCGCGAACCTTGCGGCTCGAGTTCCCCGGCGATGCCGCATCCAGGGCGCCGAATTCGTCGAGGAGCCGTGATCTGGAAGGGCTCTTTCATCCCCGACAACATGCCGGTTTATCCCGGCGCTCGGACGTTCCGGGTGTTCCCGGAATGTCAGGTTCGGAGCTTTTTCAGAATGTGCCGAGCGAGGGTCTCATTGACCTCGCGATGCCGCGGGACCGGTTGGGCGACCCGTGTTTGCGGATTCTCATACCAATCGTGCTTGCCGCCGTGCCGGATCAACTGGCAGCCGGTCTCCTCCAGTTTCCGGATCAGGTCCGTTCTTTTCACGAGGAAAGAGAGAGTTCCGCAACTCTGCGAATACCCGGAACGTCGCCACTGGTCAAATCCCGATAAAGATCTTTCAGGTGCTCCTGCAGGTCCTCCAGGCTGTCGCCCTGCGTCAGGTACTCGGGGAACTCGTCAAAGTATCCCAGCCACTGGCCGCCGTCCTGCCAGTAGACGTATCGCGCGGTCACCATGTTGTCATTGTACCGTTCGGAGACTTCGCCATAGGGCCGGAAACTTAGCTGGCAGAGTCTCCTTGCACGCTGGAAACCTGCGCCACGTCACGGATGCCGAACGCTCAGTAGAGCGCCCAGCCGCCGTCGACGTTCAGCATCTGACCGGTCATGCCGTCGCTTAACTCCGAGGAAAGGAACAACGCCGCCCGCGCGATATCCTGCGGAAGGATGCGGCGCTGGAGCGATTGCAGCGCCAGGATCGCCGCCACCTGATCGGCGGTTACCACCTTCTTCTCGGCCTCCACTTCCACCGCGCCCGGCGAGATGCAGTTGATGTGAATGTTGTGCTCGCCGAACTCCTTGGCCAGCGCGCGGGTCAACCCGATCACACCGCCCTTGGAGGCGATGTAGTGCGCCACCCGCTTCAGGCCCACCAGAAACGTCACCGACGAGATGTTGACGATCTTCCCCGCCCGCCGCTCCACCATCGCCGGCAGCACCAGTTGGCACAGATAGAACATGCTCTTCAGGTTGACGTCCTGCATGTCATCCCATTGCTCCTCGCTCATGGTGAGAAAGTCCTGCCGCGGGTAGATGCCGGCATTGTTGACGAGGATGTCGATTTTGCCAAAACGGCCGACCGCCGCATGGACCGCCCGCTCCAGTTGATTCCGGTCGCGGATGTCTACGGCCCACGCCTCGACGTCCCCGCCGATCCCGGCACGGGTCTCGTCGAGTCCCTCAACGTTGATATCGATGAGGGCCAGTTGGGCCCCTGCATGAGCGAAGTACTCGGCGATGCCTTTGCCGATGCCCGCGGCGGCGCCGGTGATGAATGCGGTCTTTCCCGTCAGAGTGGTCATGATGCCAGACAGCTACCGCGTGAGCGGACAGGGGCTCAAGCGCACCAGGAACGCCTCGGTCAACCCGGCATAGGCTGTCTGGAAAGCGCCTTCGCTGGCTCGAAAGTCGTTGGCATTCGTCGAGCCCGCCACGTACGTGTTCAGCGCGCCGTCGGAGACAACTCCGTAGGCGATTTCGTTTCCGCTTGCCCCTAGATAGGTGGAGCAGCGCAGTCCCGCGCTACCCGCCGCGTTCGGGTCGAACCAGGCCACAAAGCCGTCCGCGTAACCGGCCGACGCGGCCTGCGCGGGTTCGTTGAGAATGGGGAAGTCCGCGGAAAAGGTGTAGCCGGAGACGATGACGCGCCCGGCGCTATCGAGCGCAAGGCCATAAGGGACATCGTCATCTCCTCCGCCCAGGAAGGTCGAATACACCAGTTGCTGATCTTTCGGCTTGGCCGGATCGAAGACCACCAGAAACACGTCGGCATTGCCGGCGATGGTCCGCTGATACGCGTTGCCCGTCAGCGGGAAGTCGGTCGAGTACGTGTACCCGGAGAGGTAGATCTTCCCCGACGAATCGCGGCGCATGACGGTCAGCTTGTCGTAGTCCGTTCCGCCGAGATAGGTCGAGTAGTCGATCTGGGCCAACCCGCTTCGCGACAGATCCAGGCGGGTGAGGAACAAGTCACCCCTTCCCGCGTTGAACGGCTGATACGGGTCGTCGGAAATCGGGTATTCGGGCGAAAACGTGTAGCCGGCAAACCACACTCGGTCCTGGGACTCCACCGCGACCCCCAGGGCAAAATCGGCGCCCGGCCCGCCGAAGTACGTCGAGTAGATCCCTGTCGCCGAGTCGACTCGATTCGGATCGAAGCGCACCAGGAACCCTTCCCATCCCCCTCGATTGGCCCCTTGCACCGGCCCGCCCAACTGCGGCAGGTCGCCGGAGGTCGTGTAGCCTACCGCGAAGATGTGGTTGTCGGGACCAATCGCCAGAGCGGTGCCGTAGTCGTCCCCCTTGCCGCCGAACAACGTGCTGAAGCCGAGCGACGCGTCGCCCTGTTCGGCCAGGTTGACCTGTGAAAGGAACATATCGCGGGTTCCGGAGAGAGTCACCTGGTATCCATTCCGGACCGGATAGTTCGTGGACGTCGTGGATCCGATGATCAACGCGACCTTTGGGCTCGCGACGATAATGGCTTCGGGCCGGTCATCCCCGTCTCCGCCGATGTAGGTCGAGTACTCGAGCGCCGCGGCGCCCGAAAGTGCGGGATTGAAGCGGGCGACAAACACATCGATGCGGCCAACCCTGGTCTCGCGATGAGGGAAACCGATGACCGGAAAGTCCGGCGAGGTGGTGGTCCCGGTCACCCACAGCTTTCCTTCCGAATCGATCGCCGCCGCACGGGCGATATCGAAATTCGATCCGCCCACGTACGTGGATCGCACCACCACCGGATCGATGATCAACTCCTTGCTGCGGTCATAGGACCCGAGTTGGAACGAGACCTGATTGCGGCCCATCACCCGATAGGCGCCTTCAACCGGAACCGGAGCGTTTGCGTCGTCCCGCTGATAGACGAAGGGCTTCGGCTGCCGAAACTCCACCCCCCCCAACTCCAGCACCAGGGTGCCATTTTGCTCGAGGGCCATATGCTCGGCGCCGTTGAACTCCATGCGGATCTTCTTGGGATCCGCGCCGGGGCCGACGATAAAGTCGTACTCGAGTTGTTTCCCCCGCCCGCGATACACCAGGTCGATGCCCGGGTACACTTCGTGGTAGCGCACAGACCCGTATTGGCGGACGTGATGATTCCACTCCGAGGGACGGTTCCCGCTGAAGTACGCCGCTCTCGACGACAGAGCTTCCTGGCCCTCGACCAGGGGCTTGCTGTTGGCGTGGATCGGCCGCATGCGCAGCACGCGCCCATTCACCGACAACAGAGTCTCGCGGTCCGTGACAAAAACCATCTGCTCGGCAAACCGCGAATAGAAGCGAACATCCTGATGCAGTTGCCCCTGGTTGGCCTCGAAGCGGATGGGAAGGCTTTCGAGAATCCGGGTGGCGGTCCTGGTCTCCTTGGTTTCGGTCTGAGGGTGCCGGTAAGGGGTTGCCGCGGTGGGGGCCGCGCCAAGCAACGGGATGGCAAGCGCTATCGCGAGAAGAGCAATCATGGGTCAGGTTCGGTTCCACCGGTCGCAGAATCAGGAGGCGGCGGACGTTTTCATTATTTCTTCAGGGACACGTAGGGTAAGCGTGACCTATCCTTCTATTCTACTGGTTCCACGGCGCTACCCGTGTGAGACGTACCGCGATCCTGAGGGGTTACGTGCTAACCAACAGGGGACTGAAGTCCGCACGCACGGTAAAAGCGTGCGCCACCGGGCGGCCCGGCAATCGCTAGGAGGCGCCTCGCCGCGTGCTCAGGAATCCCACCACACACACGACAGTGAACAGAACCGCCCAGATCAGGCTGACCAGAATGACCTCGTCTGCGACCGCAAGCACGGCGGGCACGAACCCCGTCGCGCGGAGAATCATCCACACAAGTGACAGGGCGCCCACGGCGAGCAGCGGCGCCGTCACGCGCTCCGCCGCAGTCTGCAGCTTCCGGAAGTACAGAGGGTCGCCCGGCATCAAGATGGGGCCGGTCGGCCGGTACACCACCACGGGTTCGGGAGCAAAAAGGCTCGCCGAACCGGCGTGAAGTTCCGGATGGCGGTGCGCCAGTTCCTCGGCGATGCGCGCCGCGACTTCCTCCGGAGCCACGGGAAGAACCCGATGGCGCGCCCACAGCCCGTACCACAGCGCCGCGGCCAGGTACAAAAGCGCGGTCGGGACCAGAACCTGCACGTTCACCCACCCGTAGAGGAATCCCGCCGCAGCCGAGAGGAGGCCGACGAACGCCGGAATCCAGGGATATACCGGCACTTTGTACGGACGCGACAGTCCCGGCTCTTTCGACCGCAGCCGGAACAGACAGACCACGGCCAGCACGTACCAGATGACCGCGGCCAGCGTCGAGATCAGAATCGCGACGGCCGTGGCCTTCTGCTGGAAATGGCCAAACAAAATGAAGATCACGGTGACCGCGGTCCAGACAATGAGCGAGACGTGAGGCGTGCGGCGAACCGGATGGACCGCGCCCAGCATCGTCGGCAGGTAGCCCGCGCGGCCCAGTGAGAAGGATTGGCGGCTGGTGGCGTACACCATCCCGCTGTAGGACACCAGCATGCCCGCCAGCGCCACCACCGAGAACGACGTCAGGAACCACCCCGTGCCCCATACTTTCTGAAAGACCAGCGGCAGCGGGTAATCGACTGCGCCGGTTTCCTGCCAGGGCGCGGCCGCCGAAGCAAAGAACCAGGTCAGCACGACCAACACCACGAGCGTGATCTGCGCCAGCACCATGCCGCGCGGAATCGAGATCTGCGGCTCGTGCGCTTCCTCCGAGGCAAGGGCGACCATCTCGATGATCACGAGCCACCACAGGGCATAGGGAACAGCGCCCAGCACTCCCGACCACCCGCCGGGCAGCAGCGGAGTGGTCGCAACCCGGTCCCACGACACTCCCGGGATCGCCGCCAGCCAGAACCAGACCAGGGCGAAGATCGCCGCATAGGTCAGCCACAGCATCAGGATGGCCTGCTCTTTGACGCCTCGATACTGGATGGCCAGGAACACCAGTGCGCACACGATTGCCCCGGCCGTGGTCACCAGGCGATCCGGCTGTTTGGGGTTCAGCAGGAACGCGATGTATCCGCCGGTGGCCAAGGCGGTGCCGATCTGCGCGAACAGGCACTCCAGGAACATCGACCAGCCCATGACGAAGCCGAACCATCGGCCGACCGCGCGCCGCCCGTAGGCCAGCGGTCCTCCGGCAAATGGCATGGCGACCGAAAGCTCCGAGAGCGTGAGGACCCACGTCAGGTAGAGCACACACACGATCAGGGAGGCGATCAGCACGCCGATCGGCCCTCCGGCGGCCAGGCCGAAGTTCCAGCCGAAGTACTCCCCCGTGATCACCGCGCCGACCCCCAGGGCCCAGATATGCCGCACGCCCAGCGGCTTTTTCAGGACGTGCTGCCGGATGTAGTCGATCTCTTCCGGCAGAATCAGCGCCGAGTTCAGGTGCGCTTCGGCGACGACTTCGTGGACGATCGCGTCCAGTTCGCCGTTGGGGTTGGTGTCGCCATTGGAGGCAGCCATGGTATTCGTTGGTTCGTAGGAAGGCGGGTGAGCCTTCGGTCCAGCCTATAGAGGCGGCAGCGGATTCGTCAAGCCAGGCCGATCGACGGAGCAGCCCGGCGTCATTTCGCCCACTCATCGAGCGTACGGCGTTGAAGGGCACGGAGGGCTGCCCGGATTTCCTTTTCAACTGCCAGATAACAAACGGGCTCTTGCCCCTGATCCGTTTGGACTCGTATTTGCACTGTTCTGCAAACGGTGCGTGGATCTCTGCCCGGAACCCTTCAAAGGCTGGTCTACCCGAACGTCGTTGCCTGGCTCGTGACCGTCCTGATCGCGACCGCGTTGGGGCGGGCTCAGCCCAAGCCTCTACCGGGTTCAAAAGAGTGCCTGGACTGTCACGACACGGGGCCTCGAACCGGGAAGCGCGAAGCGGGAATGCCGCCGGGATTCAATGAAGGTGCGTTGCGCGCTTCTCCGCATGCGACGCTCGAATGCAGCGGCTGTCACATGGATCTGGCCGGCAAGCCGCTGCCGCACGCCGACAAGCTCGACAAGGTGGATTGCGGGCTGTGCCATGACAAGGAGCAAGGCCAGTTCGAACAGAGTCTTCACGGGCAGGCCGGAAAACGAGGCGATCCCCTTACGCCCACCTGCAAGCAATGCCACGGGACGCACAACATCCTGAAGGCGTCCGATCCCAAGGCGCCGACCTCTACGATGCAGGTCCCACGCTTGTGCGGCCAATGTCACAAAGAGGGCACGCCCGTCTCCCAGACGCGGAATATCCCGCAGGCGAACATTCTCGAGAACTACGTCGACAGCATTCATGGCGAAGGGTTGATGAAGCGGGGCCTGACCGTGACCGCGGTCTGCAACAGTTGCCACACCTCGCATTTCGTGCTGCCGCACACCGACTCGCGCTCCTCCATCGCCAAGGGCAACATCGCCAGGACCTGCACCAAGTGTCACGCCCAGATCGAGAGCGTCCACCAGAAGGTGATTCGCGGCGAACTGTGGGAGAAGCAGCCTCATTTGATTCCCGCCTGCGTCGACTGCCATGAACCGCACAAAGTCCGCCGCGTGTTCTACACGCAGGGATTGGCCGATCGCGACTGCCAACAGTGCCACGCCAATCCGAACCTGAAGCCAGCGGGCGGCAAAGGGCCGCTGCTTCACGTCAACCAGGAGGAACTGCTCAAGTCACGCCACGTGCGAGTGGCCTGCGTACAGTGTCACACCGGTGCGCGGCCTTCGCGGGAGCGTCCCTGCGCAACCATCACGGCCAAGGTCGATTGCTCTGTCTGCCACGAACAGCAGGTCGCGCAATACAAGGAGAGCACCCACGGCCAACTGCTCGCGAAGGGCAGCCCGGACGGGCCGCATTGCATCGACTGCCACGGCAAGCACAACGTGGCCGGGAAGAATGAGTCGCATTCGCCGACCTTCTCGAGGAACGTTCCCAACCTCTGTGCCCGTTGTCACCGGGCCGGCCAACGCGCGGCGGTGCGTTATGAAGGCAAGCAGGTCAATCCGGTCGAGCACTATCTGGAGAGCATCCACGGCAAGGGCCTGCTCGAGAGCGGATTGACCGTCACCGCCAACTGCGCGGACTGCCACACAGCTCATCGCGAATTGCCGGCCAGCGACCCGCGCTCCAGCGTCAACCGCAAGAACATCCCACAGACTTGCGGCCAGTGCCATCGCGGCATCTTCGAACTTTTCGACGCGAGCATTCATTCCCCAAAAGTCACCAAGACCGGCAAACCGCTCCCGATCTGCGCCGACTGCCATTCGGCCCATAGCATCGTCCGGGCCGATTTCGGCGGATTCCGTCTCCTGATGATGGATCAATGCGGCCGATGCCACAAGGACATCACCGAGAGTTACTTCGACACGTATCACGGCAAAGTGTCGCGGCTGGGATCCGTCAAGACGGCCAGGTGCTCCGACTGTCACGGCTCGCATGACATTCTTCGCGTCAATGACAACCGCTCGCGGTTGAGCCGGGACAACATCGTCAAAACCTGCGCCAAGTGTCACGAAGGTTCCCACCGCCGCTTCGCCGGCTACCTGACGCATGCCACTCATCATGACCCGAAGAAGTACCCCCTGTTGTTCTGGACATTCTGGGGGATGACCAGCCTTTTGTTGGGAACGCTCACGATTTCCGGAATCCACACCGCCGCCTGGCTGCCTCGCTCGTTGCAGTACGCCCGCGAGTTGAAGGCGGCGCACAGCGGCGAGAGCGGCATCTATGTCCGGCGCTTTACCGACTACCAGCGAAACCTGCACCTGATGGTGATTTCCAGCTTCCTGGGCCTGGCCATCACGGGCATGATGCTGAAGTTTTCCTACGCCGTGTGGGCGCAGGCGATGTCCAAGGCGATGGGAGGGTTCGAAGTCGCGGGTTGGATTCACCGGCTGTGTGCGATCATCACATTTCTGTACTTTGGTCTCCACGTGCGCGACCTGGTCCGCCGGAAACGGGCCGGCAAAAAATCGTGGTTCCGCTTTATCACGGACAGCGAGGGGATGCTGTTCAACCGCAACGACTGGAGGGAATTCGTCGGGTCGCTCAAGTGGTTCACGGGCAAAGGTCCGCGTCCGGAATACGGGCGCTGGACCTACTGGGAAAAATTCGACTACTTCGCGGTGTTCTGGGGCATCGCCGTCATCGGCAGCACCGGGCTCCTGTTGTGGTTCCCGAGTTTCTTCACACGATTCATGCCTGGTTGGATGATCAACGTGGCGACGACAATCCACAGCGACGAAGCCTTGCTGGCGGTTGGATTCATCTTCACCATTCACTTTTTCAACACGCACTTCCGTCCCGAGAAGTTCCCGATGGACAACGTCATCTTCACGGGCGGGGTACCGATTGAGGAATTCATGAAGGATCGCCCGCGCGAGTATCGCCAGATGGTGGAAAGCGGAGAACTGGAGCAGAACCTGATGCCGGCGCCGATCCCCCTGGCCGTGAAACTCTGGCGCCGTCTGGGCTTCACGGCGCTGACGATCGGCCTGCTGGTGGTGCTGTTGATTGTCTACGCGCAGCTCATCGCCTACCGGTAACGGTCAAGCTCCCCGTCAGGCGTCGACCAAAAACGCCATGGTTTTGATGCCCGAAACGTCGAATCGCTTCCGGCATCGCAGGTTTTTACACGCTACCTTGTCGTCCAGCAGAACCATATAGCTCTGGGCTTTTTGGAATTTGGCACGGTCGCGTTCGTCCGCGCCGCCGGGAATCCGGTCCTTCTTTTTGCGCACGAGCCAAGGCAGATCGTATTGCGACTCGGTGCGGCAGTACGGACAGTTGAGCTGTATCGGCTTGGTGGTGCGCGATTCCTGATAGAACGCCTTTTCGTCCACGAGTCCGCCTTTATCTCGAAGCCATGGCAACCCATGGCCGGCCGTCCGGTTCGCCGATATAATCGGCGCGCGGGCGGATCAACCGGTTGTTGCGGTATTGTTCCAGGGCATGAGCCGTCCAACCGGACATCCGGCTGACGGCAAACACCGGCGTGAACAGATCGATCGGAATATCGAGGCAATAATAGGTCGAAGCGGAGTAGAAGTCGACGTTCGGGTTGAGCCCCTTCTGTCCCCTGAGGAATTCTTCCACGCGACTCGAGATGACATAAAAATCGTAGTGCCCCGTTCGCCGTCCGAGTTCTTCGGACAGGACGCGCAGGTGCGTGGCGCGTGGATCCTCGGTCCGGTACACGCGGTGGCCGAAACCCGGGATCTTGACCTTCTTCGAAAGACTTTCGCGTACCTGCTCGACCGCGGTCTCGGCGGATCCGACCGCGAGGAGCATGCGAATGACGTCTTCGTTGGCGCCGCCGTGAAGCGGGCCCTTCAGCGCCCCAATCGCCGACGTCATGGCGGAATAGAGGTCGGACAGCGTCGCGGCCGTCACTCGTGCGGCGAACGTAGACGCATTCAGCTCATGATCGGCATGCAGGATCATCGCCACATCGAAAGCCCGCTCCATCACATCGTCTGGGCGCTTCCCGCTGAGCGAATACAGGAAGTTCGCCGAAAAGGACAGCGACGGATCGCTGGCCGGAATCGGCTGCCTGGTACGCAGGCGGTGGTACGTGGTGACAATGGTCGAGGTCTGGGCCATCAATCGCCCGGCTTGGGCAGCCTTTGCCTCGAGTGACGGATCGTTCGCCGTCGGATCGTAGACGCCGAGCAGGGACACGGCCGTCCGCAGGACATCCATCGGGCGCTTGTCCGGAACGCTGGCGAGATAGTCGATCACCTGCTGGGGAATCGTCCGGTTCGTTGCCAGTTCAGACTTGAGTTGATCCAATTCGCTCCGGTTCGGAAGACGGCCGTTCCAGAGCAGGAAAATGACTTCTTCAAACGTAGCGTTCCGCGCCAGGGTATGAATGTTGTAACCGCAGTAGCTAAGAATTCCCTGATGGCCGTCGATGTAACAGATAGAGGACTCGCCGGCGATGACGCCTTCAAGACCCGCGGTGGTCGTGCTCATGATGCATCCTTTTCGGGAGGAGACAGAATCCGAGAAACTCTCATTTTAGGTGCTGCAACTCGATTTTCGCAAGCGAGCCTCCAGAGGACTGGACTTGCTCCATTCTCGCGCTGGACCTGGCCGTTCCCTTCGAGGTACGCCAGGTGGGCCAGCACTTCGAAGGCGGCAAAGCGGTAATCCAGAGGCGCCAGCGAACGAGGCCAGAGGCGAGCCACCAGCGAATGGGCCGACGCCGCGCCGTGACCGAGCAGATCCAGAATCCGGTCACAGCGCCCCATATGATGGCGTCTTGCCGCCTCAATCCAGGCATGCTGGCCCTGGAACGCTGCGCCATGGCCGGGGAGAATCCTATCAATTTCGTAGCGCGCGATGTGGTCGAGGCTCCGCAGGTACTCCCGCAACGCGTCGTGGTCCGCCTCCCAGGGAATGTTCGGCGTGGTGTACTCGAGCATCTGGTCTCCGGCGATCAGACATCGGCTCGACCGGTGGTAGAGCATCAGATGCCCGCGCGAATGGCCGCGCGTCGAGAGGATCTCCACCACCCCCGAGGCCGCGGTCAGGGCTTCGCCGCCCCACAGGAGGACATCGGGTTTGAGGGGTTGAAGAGCGCGTTTGAGAGCGGCGAACGACGCCTTCACCTTGCCGCGCATCTCCGGAGGCGATCCGGCCATCTCCAGCGTCGTCTGCACCCATTCCTGCCTTTTGTCGGACAGGGTCACCTCGTCCAGCAGTTGGCTTTCTTCCGCGTGCATCCACAGAGACGCTCCGGACCATTCGATGATCTTGGGCGCCAGTCCGCAATGGTCCGGGTGCATGTGAGTCACGACCACGGTGCGGATGTCCCGCCAGCGAATGCGTTGCCGCCGCAGGAAGGCTTCCCAGGCCTCGCGGCAAGGATCGGTGTCCATCCCGCAATCCACCAGGAGAAACCCGTCCGTCAGTCGAACCAGGTATGCATTGACGGAACCGAACGCGAACGGTAAAGGAAGTTCGACCTGAAGGATGTCCGAGAGTTCAAAACGCAGACCGGTCAACTTCCAGTCTACCGCTTCCCTTAGCGGAGCCGGTTGTATTTTCGCAGGACCTCGCGCAGGCGGTCATGCGGAAGCGCGACGACGGTCCTGCCATTGACCCCGGTCATGGTCTCGGCGGCGACCAGCGCGTTGACGATGGCCTCTTCGGTCGCCTGTACGGTTGCCTCAAACAGCGGATTCAGTTGACCATTGGCGAGCATCCGCACCTCGGCCAGCGGATTGGCCGAGGCCGCTCCCGGATTCGCCGTGGAAAACGCCAGGAAGATATCGCCGGAACCGTTTCCCGCCGTGCTTCCGGTTCGAGCGAGCCCCATCGTGATGCGCCGCGCAATGCGCTTTAGTTGATGGGCCACCAGCGGTGCGTCGGTAGCGGCGATGATGATGATCGATCCGGCCTCGGTCCCTGTCAGAGGATTGGCGGCCCGCCGGGGAACGCCATCGGCGATTTCCTTGCCCACCGGCGCACCGGCGATGAGCAGTTGCGGCCTCCGCCCGTAGTTGGCCTGGACTGCAATGCCAAGCGTGTATTGGTTGCCGCCGATAGAGACGGCGCGGGACGCCGTCCCGAATCCGCCCTTGAATTCCATGCAGATCATGCCGGTTCCCCCGCCGACATTGCCTTCGGCGACTGGGCCCGAACGCGCCTTCGTAATCGCCTCCACGGCGTGCGTCTCCTTCACGTGAAACCCGTTCACATCGTTCAGATATCCGTCGAAGGTCTCGGCGACCACGGGCATGGCAAAAGACTGGAACAGCTTTCCGTTCCGGGCCATCCAGCCCACCACCGCATCACGCACAACGCCGACACTGTGTGTGTTGGTGATCATCACGGGCCCTTCCAGAAATCCGGATTCCTCCACCCAGGGCGTTCCCGTCATTTCCCCGTTGCCGTTCTGCGCAAACCAGGCAGCGAAGACAGGGTCTTTGCTGTCCTTGCCGCGGGGCAGAATGGCGGTGACTCCGGTTCGTACGGGACCGGACCCAACGGCCAACGGCCCTGAACCAGAGATGAGGGTGACGTGACCGACTTCGACGCCGGCGACATCGGTGATGGCGTTCAGCGGTCCGGGGTCGCCATCAAACGGAATTCCCAAGTCGCGAGCCCGAGGCTTGTTTTGCGCCGCCGCCGGGATCAGCCAGAGAATCAGGGAGAAAGTAAGAAGCCGGGTCATGTTCGGGATTGTAGTCTAATCTAGGCCGGGCGTAGAAAGCGCAGGGCGGCAAACCACCTCGCCCGGCGCGACTGAGCAGCGGGATTTCCAGAATATCCGCTTGACGGCTGCCGCGCCGGCTCGATAGCCTGAGGTCAATCCCAAAAGGAGTCTGGAAATGGCCATAAGTCGAAGACGTTTTCTGGAAAGCGCAACCGTGAGTGTCGGCGGGGTGCATGCCGCCGGGACCCAACTGCCCACACGGCCTTTCGGCAGGACCGGTGTTCGCGTGCCGATTCTGGCGTTCGGCTCTGGAAGCCGTTTCCTGATGTACAAGGAAGAGGACAAAGCGCTCGCGGCCTTGAACAAAGCCATCGATCTGGGGATCACTTACGTTGACACAGCCGCAGCCTATGGCGACGGTGCGAGTGAGGAACGCGTCGGAAAGGTCATGAAGACACGGCGCAAGGAAGTCTTCCTGGTCTCGAAAATCAACGAGCGCGATCCGGAGAAGGTGAAACGCACCATCGACCGCACCTTCCGGCTCTTGCAGACCGATCATCTCGACGTACTGCACATCCACAGCCTGCTCCACGAAGACGACCTGGCCAAGGTCGAGTCTAAAGGCGGAGTACTGGACATCCTGCGCAAACTGAGGGACGAAAAGTCGATTCGCTTCATGGGGATCACCAGCCACACCAATCCGGAAGTGTTGGCCAAAGCCCTGGAGCGGCATGATTTCAACTGCACCCAAATGGCGCTGAACGCGGCGCTGATGGGGATGGCGACCTTCACTCCAGGAGCCAGCTATCCTGCCGGCTTCAAACCGTGCTTTGAGACGGTGGCCCTGCCCGTGGCGAACCGCAAGGGGTTGGGCGTGATCGCGATGAAGATCTTCGGCCAGGAAAAACTGGTGGGCGCCGCCCCCGTCGAGACGCTGATCCGGTATTCTCTGTCGCTGCCGGTCTCGACCTGCGTGCTGGGAATGCCGAAGCTCGAATACATCGAGCAGAACGTGCAGGTAGCGCGTGACTTCAAGCCGATGCCGAGACCGGAAATGCAGCGGATTTCCACCGAGGTCTCGGGGAAGCTGAAGGCCGCGTTGGACCAGGAATTCGCCCGGCACATCGACGCGTGAGGGGACTCGCGACGCCCCGCCCGCGCTGAACTACGGATATGAAACTTCGTCATGATGAGGGTTGGACCATCCCGCCCGACGCTCCCTTCTACCGGCCGCTGCCCGCGGCCTATCGCAACGTGCAGATGCAGTTTGTGTTCTTCCACGCCGACCCGCGCGCCGTGGATGAGTACCTGCCGGAGCCGCTCGAAGCGGCCGAGGACGGGATGTGCGTGGCGGGCGGCATCGACATTCCCGAGAGTCACTACGGCGCGTTCCAGGAATCGTTTTTGCTGTTGAAGGCCCGCTTTCGAGGAGAGGTAGGCTTCTACTGTTCACACGTCTTTCACAACGGTCCCGCCGGCATTGCGGCCGGCCGTGAGGTTTACGGGACGCCGAAGATTTACTCGGACGTGCACCTCACGATCGCGGGCCCGATGGTGGTCACCGAAACGCGACTGGACGAACGCCCGGTGTTGACGATTCACTCGTCGACGGGGGAAGAGTTCGATGGGGCCATGCCCTCCCTTGCGCCCGCATGGAGACTCAAGGTGATTCCGCGCGCGGACGGCCCGCGTCCGGCAGTCAAACAGCTCATCGATTGCACGGACGTAACCCAGGACTTCGTCCTGCGTGAGCGCAGGCAGGGCTCAGGTAAGATCTGGCTGGACCATTCCGGAGATCTGGACCTGCGGCCCTTAGCCCCAACCCGATACGGCAAGGCCGTCTACCAGGTTTGCGACTACAAGGAAGCCTTCGCGCGCATCGCCTATGATTACCTGACCGGCGAGTGAGGCGCAGGCACCGCGGCGCCCTCCAGACCGGTGCGGGTCAGCGCAGCGACGAAACCGTGTCCTCACTCGCCGGAACAGACGAAGGCGAGCGCACGAACTCGTACTGTTCAAGCGTGGCTGCCAGAAAAACCGGTATTCTCGATGGTGATACGCCGCTTCTTACGACCTTTCCGCGGCACCTCAACTGAACCGGCGGGTGGGTGCCGAGATTGATGGTATACTCCACGCTCGAACCCACGGCAACGGGTTCCTGGCTTTTGAAAAGGACGCCCAGGCTGCTCATATCGCAGGTCTCACCCTTCATCTGCTGTCCACGATGATCGAGCAGCGTCACCTGGATCGGCAGGCAGACGGGGTAGCGAGGAGCACGGCGTCGTTCAGCGATCGTCATTCGGTCGTCACCTTTTGCCTTAGACAAACACAAAAATCCCGGCCTGATGTTCCTGGCCGGAACGCCTTCTTACCCTCCGCGAATACTTCCGTTACGGATTCAGAGTGCACGTTGGTTGCCGATTCTAGGACGATGCCTCCAGGACCAGTTCCAGGCGGAGCCGAAGCCCTTGCTGCCGCGTCTTTGCGGGCTGTCGTGAAGTTCGATGAAAAGCGAGGATCCTCAGAGTTAGCTCGAACTGAGCGAGCACTCACCAAACCTGTTGCTATCAAGGCCAAGCTTTTTCATTTTGTACAAAAGAGCCTTATAGTCCACGTTCAACAGAACCGCAGCTTGCTTACGGTTCCAGTGAGTAGAATTGAGTGCGGACAGGATCGTGTCCGCCTCCATTTGACGCTGATGGGCGCCGACGCTGTCGAGTGTCGGCGGAGAGGAACGAGCCGTCGCCGCGCCCGGAGCGGCAGCGGATACTGCGACAGGCCGCCGCCGGAGGGATCGGCGGTCGAGTTCATCGATTGCCATCTCCGTACTCGGGAAGGCGGCAAAGCGGCGCATGAAGTTCTCTAGCTCCCGGATGTTCCCCGGCCAGGAGTAGTGCACGAGGCGATCCCGGAAGCTCCGATCGATCAGTGGGATTTCGCAGACGGGCGACGCATGCTTGCGGAGGAAAAACTCGGCAAGGGGCAGGACAGCGTCCACGCGATCACGAAGCGAAGGAACGACAACATTCACCACATTGAGGCGATGATACAAGTCCTCGCGGAATCGGCCCTCATCGATGGCTTGTTCCAGGTCGCAGTGCGTCGCCGCCATGACCCGGACATCCACGTGGATGGTCTCGCGGCCGCCCAGACGCTGGAAGCTCCCATCCTGCAGAATCTGCAGCAGTTTCGCTTGGAGCCGGAAGTCCATGTCTCCAATCTCGTCCAGCAGTAGGGTTCCGCCGTCGGCGCTATCAAATCTGCCCAGCTTGCTCTTGAAAGCCCCGGTAAAGGCCCCTTTCTCATAGCCAAATAGTTCACTTTCAACGAGTTCTGAAGGAAGGGCGGCACAGTTGAGCTTAACGAACGGGCGATCGCCCCGGGCGGAGTGTTGGTGCAGGAACTGGGCGATCACCTCCTTGCCGACGCCAGTCTCGCCTTGAAGGAGCACAGGGACGTCGGAAGCGCCGATCTGTTTCAGAAACGAAACCGTCCGGGTCATCCAAGCATCCTGGAAGATCTCTACTTCCCCTCCCCGTGCGCTTCTTGCCGGCTTCGGTACCTTGTGGGATCTCCCCAGGCTGTTGGTGATCGCTTCATGAAGAGCGGCCTCCCTGACCGGTTTGGGCAGAAAGTCGTTGGCGCCGAACTTGATCGCCTGGGCTGCGCTGAGGGGAGAAGCGGTTCCGGACAAAACGACCACCGGAAGCTCTTTGCTGATCTTTCGAATCTCTCGCAGGGTCGCCAAGCCGTCCTTTCGGGGCATTTGCAGGTCGAGCAGGACTAGGTCGACGTCGACATCCGAACCGCGCAAAACATCGAGGCACTCGTCACCGTCACGGGCCTCCTCGACATCGTAACCCTGCCCCTGAAGAAGTGATTTCACGAACTTACGTGCTTCAAGCTCGTCTTCCGCAAGGAGAATAGTAGAATTCCAGGCCGCTGCCATGTGTCAGTCTCCGAATTCAGCTCGCCAGGGGCATCGGGCCCGTAGCCGAGAGAGCGGTCAGCTTGCCGACAACTCGCCGCTGGTAAGTCCTTCGCTTCTGCATCGACAGGACGAACGACACAGCGAGTCCCTGTCCTTGCGACTCGGCCCAAATGCGGCCGCCATGGGCTTCAATGATGGACCGGGAAATCGCCAACCCCAGGCCGGTGCCGGAGCGCTCATCCGACCGATTGACGATGAAAGCAGCGTCGAAAATAGATCTCAGAAAGCGAGGGGGGACACCGGGGCCCGAGTCCCGGACGTCGACACGGTACGCATTCGGAATAGCGTTGAAAGAATCCCCACTTTCGGGAGAACTGTCCGAAAGTCTGGGATCATAAACCGGGCCGGCATCGACCTCGATAAAGCCTCCGCGTGGGGTGAACTTGCAGGCGTTTTCGAGGATGTTGATCAAGACGCGGTCAATCTGGTCCGCCTGGAAATAAAGCGGACCGGGAGGAGGCTCGACATGATAGCGGATAAGGATCTGCTTGTCGGCAGCCAGCGGGATGACCGGAATGAGACTGCGCTTCAGACACAACTCAATATCTGCCCTCCGCCGCCGGGGAGCCGTCCTTCCGCTCCGCCCATGGCTGAGTTGCCCCAAATCCGCGACAAGCCGGTCCACCTTGCTGAGGCAATACTGAAGTTGTTCTAAAGACTCAACTTGTTTGTGCTCTAAGGGGGCCGAATCACGCAGGATCAGTTGGCAGTAACCCATCGCCGCCATCAAAGGAGTCCGAAGGTCATGGACCGTCATGGCGACCGCCTTGGAGGCAATGGAGTCAGTCCGGGATAAACGGGCCATCACCTGTAAGAGCGATTCGAGGCTGGGAGCGCCACCATGAATCGAGGGCTGAGGGGAACTCGCGCAACACTCGAAGGCCACTGAGATCGCGGCGTGCAACGCCTCTTCACTGACCGGTCGAGGTAGTGGGACAACCCCACGTTTGGAGAGTAAAGTGCTAAATCGTGTTATGGAATCCGAGTCGATCACCACAATGGTCGCTGATCCGCACGCCGGTTCCAGGGTGCCAGGGTCCCAGTGCGGTTGGACGTCTACGATGAGAACGCCTGGGAACGAGCCAGACGGTGTCTGGTCGACCGCCACGCAACTCACTGCAAAGTGAGATCCGACCCTCTGACAAAACGAAACAAACTCCGAATCCTCCGATAAGACGCCTATAGTCATATTTCCTTCTGGACGTGCGTCCTGCTGCTCATCTGAAGTTACACGACTTCTGCCCAATATTGAAAGGGGGGGGAAGCCCCCACCCTGGGGTAACCAGGTCTAGAACCCATTTGTTAGTACTTTTTCCTACAATCTCGTCACAGCCAATTTTGCGGGGTTTGCTATTCGGGAAGAGGACGATTCGGACTCAGTCCTGGCCGAAAAACCATTCCGGCCGGGGCTGCGAAGAAGTGCCGCCAGGACCTAGCTTTGCGTTGAGATTTCGCTTGTACCACTTGACCGTCTCGCGGCTGATGAATAGCCTGGATGCGATCTCGCGAAGACTCAGTCCTTCCGAGATCAAAGACAGGACCTCGACCTCCCGCGGCGTAAGGCGCTGAGGGCTTTTCTCGTCTAACAGCCCGTGGATCAGGCGCGCGAGAAGCTTTCGGGAAGCCCAGATCTCTCCCCGCGAGACCACTTGCACCGCCTTTAGGATCAACTCAGGAGACGAATCGCCGGGAATCACCCCCATACAACCCAGCCGCAGGAATTGCTCCGGACTTACAGTTGCATCGTCGGTCAATACCACAATGGCTCTGATCCGGCGCCCGAATCTCAGGCTGGCCGCCAGAGCCGCATGATCGAAGTGAGCCAACTGGCGGTCGGAGACAAGGAGAACGGAGGGTGCCAGACGTTCGGAGAGCGCCAAAAGCTCCAGTGGGCCAGCCGGAGAAAGGAGTAGCGAGAACCCTCCCCAATCCCCGTTGGACCCGGCAAGCAAAGAGCTGAAGGGTAGATTGTCGGCGGCAACAACGTTGATTCGACTGTCCGGCGCGTCAGTCATCGGTCCGCTCCGCACATTCGGGACGACGGGCGGCAGACAAACCTGCCGAGAGGACACCTACGTCCAAGCGAAGAAAGGGCGAGCATCCGAGCTTAGCGCACTTGACCCGGCGATTCAAGACGCCCAAAAGGGCAAGAACGGGAAAGGCTTCTCAAAGCTAGGATTGACGGGCCAATTTGACGGTGGAGGCAAATTTCCGGCTTTTCTGCCGAAATCCCGTTACTATGGGCGAACGGACGATTGTCTTGCGCGCCTGTTTGCCGGCCCTGAATCCAGGCGCCGATTGCAAGGGTGCCCACGATCACCCCGGGTGGATCTCCCGTCTTGAGGGGTCGTACGTCAACCGGCGTCCGCTACTCATCGCTTCATCCGCCATGATGACGGCGACCGAGTGAGCGTAGCCGGCATCGATCGGCGCGATCGTCTCCTGGCGAGACCGCACGCACTCGAAGAAATTGCGCATGTGGGGCGCCGGTCCGTTGTCCGCCGCGGCCATGCGAACTTCCTGTGTCAGCTTGTCCGGTTCCTGTGACCCGTCCCCGGTGGCGATCCACTCCTCGCGCGAGGAGAGGTTCCGCGCGTCGAGCGTCCCCAGAGTCCCGGACCACCTGGCGTAGTTGCCCGCCCCGTTACCGAACACAGTGCAGTACCTCACGAGGAATCCCTCCGGATACTCGTACGTCACCTCCACCGAATCCGGCACATCGTATTGCTCCTTCCATCGGTACGTCCCGCCAATGGCGACGACCCGCTTGGGGAACTTCAGGTTCAACACGAAGTGCACGAGGTCGATATAGTGGACCATCAGATTGGTGTGTGGCCCGCTCGAGAAATCCCGGAAACCGTACCAGCCCAGCACTTGCACCGGATCGAAAGCGCGTGGCTTTCGGTTCATCACGAAAGCCTTCCAGTCGATGTCGCCTTCGCTGGGCTTTTCGGGAAACCCAGGCTCTCCGTAGCGCACCCAGTACGGCTTGTAGCCGTTGCGCACCTGCTCCACCTTGAGGATCTTTCCCAGCTTGCCGGAGGTCAGGAACTCGCGGGTGGGCGCGGCTTGCGGATAGCTCCTCATTTGCGTGCCGATCTGCACGACCCGATCGGATTTCTTCACCGTGTCGTAGGCGCGGATCAGTTCCTTCATGTTCATCGCCAGCGGTTTTTCCACGTACACGTCCTTGCCGGCGCGGATGGCCTCAATGAGCATGGTGCAGTGCTGATGGTCCGGCGTGCCGATGATCACGGCGTCGATATCTTTGTTGGTGAGAATGTCGCCGTAGTGCACGACCTGCTGGGCGTCCTTGCCGGTGAACTCCTTGACGTCCGCGGCGGCTTTTTCGCGGCGTTGTTTCCAGATATCGCACACGGCGGGAACCTCGACGTTCACCATGTCCTTCACCAACAGGACTTCTTTGAGCAGGCCGCGGCGTCCGCAGCCGATGTTGCCCACGCGGATGCGGTCGTTGGCCCCGAGAATCCGGCCGTAGCTGGCCGCTGTCATGGCGGCGGCAGCGTTGCGCCCAAAGTCTCTTCTGCTGAGAATTTCGTCGTTCATGCGAATCAGACTCCCTTGTTTGGTGTATCCGGTTTGTACGATATCATCCGCGGCCGCCGGTGACCACCGCTGGTAGACTGGTGAGAACCATGCCGGACATGCTAGAGGCGGGTAGCCTCGCCCCGGAGTTCGAACTGCCGTGGTTGGACGGCGGCAGCGCGCGCCTTTCCGATCTCATCCCGGAAGAGGGTCTGCTGGTCGCCTTCTTCAAAGTCAGCTGTCCCACCTGCCAGCTCACGCTGCCATTCCTCGACCGCCTGGAACAGGCGAAGAATACTGGCGCCCGGATCGTTCTGGTCTCGCAGGACGATGGTCCGTCGACCCGCCAGTTTCACCAGGCCTTCGAGATTTCGATCCCGACGCTGCTCGATCCCTCGAGGGAGAACTACCCCGCCAGCAACGCCTTCCACATTCATCACGTTCCATCGATGTTCTGGGTGGAACCGGGGAGGCGCATTTCCTGGGCCGATCAGGGGTTCCGCAAGGCCGGCTTCGAGGAACTGGCCCCGAAGTTCGGTGCCCTTCCCTGGCGGCCCGGCGATGACGTGCCGGAATGGCGCGCCGGCTGAGGTTCGAAAAACTGAAAGGGCTCCGGTCGGATCCTGCGATAAACTTGAGTACGTAGCCATGGCAAACCCGATCAACGAAGTGTTTCAGGCCGCGGCGGCCGTCGCTAAAGGGATGACGGTCACCTTCAAGGAGCTGATGTCTCCGACCGTCACCGAGAACTATCCGGACGAGCCGCCGAAGTTCGAAGAGCGCTATCGCGGCGCCCATGTGCTGCAGCGCGACGAAAACGGCATGGAGAAGTGCGTGGCCTGTTTTCTGTGCGCCGCCGCGTGTCCTTCTAACTGCATCTACATCGAAGCGGCCGAAAACACCAACACCGTTCGCATCAGTGGCGGCGAGAGGTATGCGAAGGTCTATAACATTGACTACAACCGCTGCATCTTCTGCGGCTATTGCGTGGAAGCGTGCCCGACCGATGCGATTACGCACGGGCACGGGTTCGAGATGGCCAGCTACGACACCACCACGCTGATTTATCGCAAAGAACAAATGCTCGCGCCGATCCCTCCGGGCGCGCATCCGCCGGTGGTGGAAGCGGAACCGGCCGGGGCCGCGCACTGATCGCTGGAAACACGCCTCGATTCGAAATTCACTCCGGACAAGTCTTGATGGAAAGTCGTCTCTTTGAGGCCTTCCGCAACGGTCATGCGCGTAGATTCGCCGGGGCCGTCAATGTTTGGGCGCAGGTTCGGAACTCCCCGTCGAGCCAGACCGGCCTTTCGAGAGATTCGCGACCGCCTTCTGCCGGGCGGCCTCGCTGATCTCAACTTTGTTGTCCACCCTCACTGCACCGGCGCTTCGCGCCATCCGCGTGGCGGCGCCCTTATGCTGCAGGATCTCCGTTCGCCCGGTGATAGTGGCTACCCCGTCCTTCACGGTCACCTTGAGGCCGTCGGAGGCGATCTTGGAGCGGGCGAAGCGGCTGCGAATCTTCGTTTCGAGTTCGACATCGGAGCCGAGGCCAGCCCTGCGCCCGGATTCCGTGCTTTTGGAGGAAACCGGCTTGGCGGCCGGCAAGGCAGGTCCCGCGAACAACGCGAGCAGAACCCACGCGAGCGTAGTTGATCGCATCGCGGTTCTGCTCGCAGGGTATCACGGACGCGATTCCATGGATACCATGGCTGGACACCATGGCTGGACTCGACGGAACAGGCGGGCGTTTATCCATTAGCCAAGAAGCCAAGACCGTGCTGGAATAGAGGGACGATGAGCTTGTTCTTTGGCGCAGGTTCTGAGACCACGGAGTTCTCCTCCATCGATCTCAGGCAGAGTCTGTTCCAGGCGCTCGACGCCCTCGGGCCGCGGCGGAAGGTGCTGTGCCTGCCGCCGGACTTTACCCGCTTCCATTCCAGGGCGGGCGAAATTACGGAAATCGTCTGGCAGTATTACGGCGACCGCCTCACCGATATCCTCCCGGCTATCGGAACGCACACGCCAATGACCGGCCAGCAGATCGCGCGCATGTTCGGGAAGACACCCGCCGACCGCTTCCGCGTGCATGACTGGCGCAACGGGATCGTGACGCTCGGCGAAGTCCCCGCAGCGTTCATTTGCGGCCAGTCCGAGGGCAAGTTGAATTTCTCGTGGCCGGCACAGGTCGACCGTTTGCTGGTGGAGGGCGATTTCGACTTGATTCTCTCCATCGGCCAGGTGGTGCCGCACGAAGTGATCGGCATGGCCAACCACAACAAGAATGTGTTTGTGGGCACGGGCGGGGCCGACGGCATCAACAAGAGTCACTATCTCGGGGCGGTGTACGGCATGGAGCGCATGATGGGCCGCGCCGATACGCCGGTGCGGCGCGTGTTGAACTACGCCTCCGACCATTTCGCCCGGCACTTGCCGATCGTGTATATCCAGACGGTGATCGCGAAGAACGAAGCGGGAGAACTGGC
>JBJXGR010000149.1:0-4651 GCA_046160045.1 Bryobacteraceae bacterium | reverse complement strand
TCCGATTGCCCAAGCCCACCAGCGCATCACAAACGCTTCTCGAATTCGGGCCCCAACGTCCAACTCTCCACGGCGGCGACGAGTTCGGCCCGCTCCCGCACAATTTCGGCCGGGGATCGGGCCGCTGACCGTACGATTGCTTCCCGAATTCGAGGAACGGCCCAGCGTAGATCCTGTTCCCCGACGTCGGCCTTGAACGACCGGCGAAGAAAGCTGAACGAGCAATTGAGCCGCATCATCTCCCCGATCAACAGGCGGCACGGGATGGGCGACCCGCGGTCCGGCAGGGTCAGGCCGCCAAACCCGCGGGGCAGGCGAGCCGCGCCGCAAACACGATCGAGCGTTCCATCGACCAGCGGCGTAAAGAGGTTGGGCGTCCTGCGCTCGATGTTCAGATCATTCAACCCGACGTATATCCGTGACAGAGGCAGTTCGGCAAACGATGCCGCGTTCTCCGCCGCGGACACGGTCTCAATGAGGATCCCAACCTCGGCACGCAGGCCGCATAGGTCAAGCACGCGGCGGACTTCCTGCTGAGAGCGGACCATCGGCAGCAGAATCTCGTTGGCGCCCGCCTCGATCGCCTGCTCGACCTCGCCGGGAGTGATCGCCGGATCGTATCCGTTGACCCGGCAGATCACCCACCCGTCGGTGGCTTCGCGGACACGGCGCAGATCGTCGGCCGTGTCCCGATTGATCTCGGTGTCCGCGCCGTTCTGCCGAGTGTGCTTGCCGCGCCACTCCCAGTCGACGACGATCCCGTCGACGCCGGCCGCAGCGGCTGAGCGTATGAACGCGGCATCCGTCGAGAAGAGGAAAAGGGAGAAATCCGTAATCAAGGTTTCATTCTCGCAGACTCAGTCGGCGCCGCAGACGGTGGGTGGGAATCGGAGGACCGGTCTCCTGGAGAGGTGAAACCCGGTGGACAAAGGCCTCGCCGTAACGCGGCGGGTTCCTGCGGCAGAAAGGTCGCATGCATGCGGCCCTCTCTGGAGTTTGGCTCTTTCATGCCAACCGTAGGGGTCGTCGCATTCACGCGACCCGCGGGCCCAAATCTGGGTTGTGGCCGAGTGTCGACTCGCTTTGTGGCGGGATCAGCAGGCGTGGACTCCTTCCGGTGGAGAGGTGCCTGGCACCAACTCTCGACCGAGTCGAGTGGGGCAGGGGGTCGCCATCAGAAGTCTCGGCTCCTTCCCCAAATGGGTGTGGTCAGTCATGGTCACGACCAAATCTTGGTGCCAGGCACCAGTTCCCAAAGCCATCCAGCCAAACGGTGCCAGGCACCTCTTCTTGGAGTACTCCTTCAAAAACCCTTGTCTCTTGGGGCGCACTGTGCCGCTTTCGGGATGGACCTTCCCCTTTGGCCCGTCGTTTGACCCGGGAACCGCCATAGGAAGTCTCGGCTCCTTCCCCAAGTGGGAGGAGGTCAGTCCTTGGGTCACGACCAAATCTGGTGCCAGGCACCAGTTCTCAAGCTATCCAGCCAAATGGTGCCAGGCACCTCTTTGGGAGCACTCCCTCGACAACACGTCTCTGTCGGGGCGCACTGTGCCGCTTCGGGACTGAACGCCCTTCCGCTGTGGTCCGTCGCGTGCACTAAAGACTCCGTGCCGCGACCGCGCCGCCACTTCCGTTACTCCAGCCTCTACCACGTCGTCCAACGCGGCAATAAAGGCCAATTCGTCCTGCTCGACGATCAGGACTTCCAGTTCAGCCTCAACCTGCTGTTCCGCAAGGCCGTCCGCTACAAGGTCATCGTCCACGATTTCTGCCTCACTCATACCCAAGGCCACTGGTTGCTCCAACCCACCACCCCCGACGGCATCTCCAATCTGATGCGCGACATGCAGTCGCAGACCTCCAAATATATGAATGCCAAGTACAAGCACCGGCCTTGGAAGTTCTTTGTTCCCTTGGGGACTGACGACCACAACGGCCGAAAGTGGTGGCGCCGGCAGGGTGACTTCCCAAAGGGTGGGGTCAATTGGTCCCCAAGGTTCTTCGCCACCGAACTGGAACCGGCCGAGTACCTCGCGATCCGCGCCTACCTCTACCACGGGCCCGTTCGAGCAGGTCTTTGCCTGAATCCGGCGGATTACTGTTGGTCGGGCACGGGCTTACGCACGATGCGCCCGGAGAGTTGGAAGCTGCTGGAACCGGGCCCCTGGACACCGGTGAACGTGTTCGTGCCGCCCGAGAGACCCGGACCCGGTCAGGTCGACTTGGAGAGGATCTTCAGCAAGGCGTCGCGAAGCCGGGTGGCGTTTGGCAAGCTGGTGGCGCGTATTGGAATGAAACGTCCGCTGGCGGCACCGTGCCGGATTGAACCAGCCGGAAGGATCACAATGGAACACGTTCCCAACCAGGCTTCGTTGCCGAGCGGCCCGTAAGGACTGGGTCTGGCCATGGTGGAGAATCTTGCGGAGAGAAGGCGATGGATCCGATAGCCTGGATGTTAGCGATCACGTGGAAAACTCTAAGGTCCCGTGCGAGCTTTGAGCTCGTGCCACCGGGGTAAAATGGCCAAACTGCAGAGGCCGCATGGATGCGCTTCTACCATCGACGCGCCAAGTGCCGATCGCCAGACGCGCGATGAAAGCGCGCGTCACCGCTCGATGCTCCTCACGTGGATAGCGTGAAAATGTAGAAACTCAAGCGCCGGTCTCCGACCGGCCACGCGGATCGAACTCAGGTGTGATGGTGGTGCGGTCCCCCTGGACCGCGGCCGGCCCCCTGGCCGGCCTTCCGGCCGAAGGCCGGCTTGGGACGCTGCCAGGTCGAGAGAAGCCCACTGCCGCTACCGCGACGAGGCCCACCGCCACCCGTTGGCCGGCAGCGCGATAGACTTCCCGTTTAGCTGAAGCTTTACCTCCGCGGCCCTGAAGTTGTACAGGCCAAACTCGCCGCCGAACTGATAGAGGGCCACCCGGGAGGGCCCCGCAAACCGGATGCCGAGCGGTTTCAACAGATGGTCGCGAAGCGGGTCGGCCAGACTTTGCGGAATGTAGGGCCAGCCGAGTTTCCTCGGTGGCAGCAAGCGTTCGCCCGTCGCCTGGTAGTCCTGTTCGGAGAAAGTCCGGATGTTCAGCACGAACACGGAGCCGCGTCCGGCCTTGCGCGAGGTCAGCAGCGGCACTCGCTTGCCGCCGGCGACCGCGGTCATCTTCGTCACCGCAGCCGGAGCTTCCAGACCCAGATCCACATCCACGGGAATCGGCAACGCGGCGTTGTTGGCTTCCGCGGCCTGGCCCGAGATCGGCCGCGCACTCACACGGACTCCGGCCAGGGCAGCGGCCTCCTTCCCTGCCCTTCGAATGGCATGGGGCGTGAACAGCACTGCCCCCCCTTTCGCCAGGTGACCCGTCAGTTTGGCGATCAGTTCGGGATCGTCCGCCGCCTGCGACGCCGCGATGATTCCCCGCGCGCCGCTGGGACAGTGCGCGTCCGGGACAACCGGCAAACCCAACATCGCCATGTAGTCGGCAAGATAGAGATTCTCGTCGCTATCGCTGGCGGGCGGCTTGTAAAACACCCATCCATCAGGCTGTTTTCCGCCGACCCGTTTCGCCAGGTCCCGCAATTCGGGCAGCGCCGCCAGGAAGGGCGCGTGTCCCGGGTGGCCTTCCATCACGTCGCCCAGTTGGAACAGCGTCAACTCCTTCGCTCCCGCCAGCACGCTCTGGTACGCCTGATCGACAAAATTCTGCGCCGTGCACTCGATGTGGTCGAACCACGCTCCTTCGGCCTTCCCGCCTGAGGTCGATGCGATCCAGCGGTAGTCCATGTAGCCCATCGTCGGCTGAACAAAACCCATGCGCTGTGTCTCCGGGTTTCGCACCTCCGTCCCGATCCACACTTTGTTGAACAGGGGGCTCATGCGGTCCGGCGCGTAGCCGAATAAGTGAAAACGGTCGTACCACTGCGGATACTTGATAATCAGGCGGACGGACAGCCGCTCGGCCCGTGCCGGCTGGACGATCAACCGGGGGATCAGGCCGGCCAGCAGGTCGCGGCGGTACTCGCCCCAGGACTTCGATCCGCGGGCTTTCTCTGAAATCGGGGACGTGTCCTCCGTACAGTAGAAGTCATCGACGACGATCTCGTCAAACACTTGCGCGTTTTCCCTGAAGAAACGGATGATTTCCTGTTGTGTCTTTTCCGCCTCCCAGTTCAGCCAGCCGTATCCCACGTTCTGGCGGACGCCAAACGACTTGCCGGGCACCGTGGCGATGCCTCCCGCCACACGGAACCCGCGACTCTGGAAGTAGTCCCGCAGTCGGGCCAACTCCGACGGCGGCACATACTCGTCGCCGCGGCGGCCCTCCAGGAAGATGCCGGTGACCTTCAGTTTGCGCAAGGCTTGCTCGACCTTGGCGGCGCCGTCCGGCGTGGCTGCGTAGCGCTGAAGACCGCCCGCGGTCGCGTAGACGCTGAGACGGAGGGGATCATCCTGCGAAAACGCAGGCTTGCTCAGAATGAGCGTGAGAAAAAGTAGGACATTCCACACGCCACAAGTATGGCGGCGGCCGTTTTCAAACGGAAGCCCTGCTCAGTCCCCCGGCTGCCGCGACTTCAAGTGCTGGATCCACTCGGAGATCAGCTTTGCGCCGTTCTCGTCAACCAGGTTACTGCTGGTCGGCGGCATCTGCCC
>JBJXGR010000148.1:0-4883 GCA_046160045.1 Bryobacteraceae bacterium | reverse complement strand
GCACATCCCGCAGTAGCAGAACTCCCGGCCGGGCTTTCGAAGAGTTTCAAAGCCGCACAAGCCTCGGACCCGCACTTGCGCCAGGCAGACAGACGGGTGTAGATTTCGTGCAGGACAATGACTTCAGCCGCTGTCGCCCAAACGAGCGTCAAGGATAGCCGCATCGCCGGCTCGGCCCTGGCTGCGCAAATCAAAGATGGGCTTCGAGCTGAACCGCCCGATGCCGTGGTGTTGTTTGCTTCCGCCGAGCACGATCACGGGGAACTGATCGCCGGGCTGGAAGACTGCCGTCCTCGAATTGTCGTAGGCTGCTCGTCGGCGGGAGAGTTCGCCGGAGCTCAGTCGTTAACAAGCTCCGCGTCCGCCCTGGCGATCCGCAGCACCGAGCATGTGTTTTCGGCCGGCCTCGGCCAGGGTTTGAGAAGCGATCTGCGAGGTGCGGCCCGCCAGATGACGGCCGGATTTCACCGCGCAGCTTCCACTGACTATCCCTTCCACACGGCGCTCGTGCTCACCGATGCACTCGCTGGACACGCGGAAGAGCTGTTGAGCGAACTAACCGTCTTGACCGGCGCCAAATACCGCTTTGTCGGCGGCGGTGCCGGCGACGACGCGAGGTTTACGCGCACTCACGTGTTTTTCGGAGGAGAGGTATTCACGGACGCAGTGGTGGCCCTGGAAATTCGCTCACAGCGCCCGCTCGGCATCGGGGTGAGCCACGGATGGCACCCGGTGGGCCGGCCCCTCCGTATCACCGAAGCGCGTGAGATGCGGGTGATTGGCATCAACGGCGCGCCCGCCGCCGAGATCCTGGAGGATTTCGCGGCCGAGTCAGGGCAAGTGTTCGACCGGCAGAACCCGCTTCCTTTCTTTCTGCACAATGTGCTCGGCATCGAGACCGGCGGAGGCTACAAACTGCGCGTGCCGTTGCAGGTTCACGAAGACGGGTCGTTGTCTCTCGCCGCGGAAATTCCGCAGAACGCCATGGTTCGCATCATGTCTGTGGATCACCCTTCGGCGGTCGGGGCGGCGGCTCGTGCGGTCGAAGCCGCCCGGGCTCAGCTTAACGGGGCAAAACCCGCCGCTGCCCTTTTCTTCGATTGCGCCGCCACGCGCTTACGGATGGGACACGGATTCAACGATGAGCTGCAGGAGGTGGAGAAGAGCCTTTCCCCAGCGCGCTTTGCGGGCTGCAATACTTACGGGCAGTTGGCCCGCGACGAGAGTCAGTTCAGCGGTTTCCATAACTGCACGGCGGTTGTGTGCCTGTTCCCCGGTTAACAAATGATCGAGCCAGCTCTCATCGAACTCCTGATGCGTGTTGTCGATCCTGCGCAGCGGCGCGAAGGGTCGCGTTCGCTGGCTTCCTATCTCGGAGTGGACGACTTGATCTGCTTCGTCCGCGACGCGGAAACCGGGGCGCTCCTGCCTGTCCAGGGATTTCCCCAGACGTTGCCGCGCGAATGGCGGACCTTCCTGCGGGCTACCAGCGAGACGCGAACGCACGAAGGCGAACTACCGGTTTTGGGAGACAGCGGTACCGCCATTGCCCTGGGAGTCGAATACGGCGACGGCAATGCTTTTGTGCTGCTGGGCGGCGCTGGCCGGCGGGAGCGCGTGGAGGCGACCCGAGCTCTGCTACCACTGCTCGCCCCCACCTTCGCGTCCGAAATGTCGCTTCGCTCCGCCACCGCCCAAGTCGATATCGAGCGGCAGGCGGCCCAGGAAGCAGGCGAGATTACCAGTTCCCTGTCTGCCGCCCAGCGGAATCTTGAGCGTTTGGCAGGCCGCGAGGCAGCCCTGCGCCGGGAGGCGCAAGAGGTGATGCGGCATATCTTCGAAGGAACCGCCGCCGACACAGGACAGCGATTCTTTTCATCGCTGGTGGAACATCTCGCTTCGGCAGGGCGCGTCCGGTACGCGTTTGTCACGGAATGCCGCAATGGCCGCAAACGGGCGCGCATGCTCGCATTTTGGAACGGCAAGGTGTCCACGAACTCCACCGAGTACGATGTTGCCGGGACTCCTTGCGAATCGGTATACGAAGGAAAGATCTCTCACCACGAGCAGGGAGTTCAGCAACTCTTTCCGACCGATCGCGATCTGGTGGACCTGGGAGCCGAGAGTTATCTGGGTCTCCCGATGTTCGGCGGTTCCGGGGAAGTGATCGGGCACCTTGTCGCGCTGGACGACAAACCCATGGCAGAGGATCCGCAGAGACTCGAAGTGCTGAAGATCTTTGCCGCGCGTGCCGGTGCCGAACTCGAGCGTCATCACAGCGAGCAACTCTTGCGGGAGGCACTGCGCGAGAACGAAGCGCTGCGCCGCCAGTTGCAGGACGAAAACCGCTATCTGAGGCAGGAAATTCAGTCTTCGCACGACGTCGACTCGATCGTCGGCTCCAGCCCGGAGTGGAAGGAGATCCTCGACCACGTCGATCGCGTAGCCCCGCTCGACTCGACCGTGTTGATCATGGGGGAGACGGGTACCGGCAAAGAACTGGTCGCGCGCGCGGTACACTCCAGAAGCCGGCGTCGCGAGCGGCCGCTGGTCAAGGTGAATTGCGGCGCGATTCCCACCGGGCTGATAGAGAGTGAGCTTTTTGGGCACGTGAAGGGCGCGTTCACGGGCGCCTCGGACAAACGCACCGGACGGTTCGAGCTTGCCAACGGCGGCACCATTTTTCTGGACGAAGTCGGGGAACTGCCGCTCGACATGCAGGTTAAGCTGCTGCGCGCATTGCAGGAGCAGGAGTTTGAGCCGGTGGGCAGCAGCCGCACGGTGAAGGTCGATGTGCGCGTGATTGCGGCGACCAATCGAGACCTCGCGCTGGAAGTCGAAGCGGGAAGATTCCGCAGGGACCTGTTCTATCGCCTCAACGTTTTTCCGATCGTTCTGCCCCCGCTCAGAGAGCGGACCGGCGATATTCGGCTCCTGGCTCATTTCTTCCTGGACCGCTTTGCGGCTCAATCGGGGAAGCGCTTCAGCGGCATCGAGCCTGCGACCCTCGAACGCCTGGTTTCCTATTCCTGGCCGGGCAATATCCGGGAACTGCAAAACGTGATCGAGCGGGCCGTGATTCTTTGCGGATCCGCGTCCTTGACGATCGATCCCATGATCTTCCAATCCGGACGGGCCGTTCCCATTTCGAGCGGGGCGCCAGCGGCGCCGCGGGCCACTGCTCCTCGGGAGCGATCGGCCTCAGCGCCGAGTGGCGGGGCTGACCGCGTCCTGGACAGCCTTGACGACATGGGACGCGCACATATCAAGGCCGCGCTCGAAAGCACCAACTGGCAGATCGAGGGCGACCGAGGGGCGGCCAAAATTCTCGGACTTCATCCAAACACTCTACGAAGCCGTATGAAAAAGCTCGGTATTGCGCGGCCGCTCGTGGCGGGCTAGCCACTCCAAGAGGCCAGGATTCCCGCCACCGGCTTTCGTAGCCACGACACGCTTCGTGGCCACGACCATGGGCAACCCACGAAGTATCGTGGCCACGAACGGCTCAGTTACGGGTCGCGGAGGGGCCATCGAGTTCTTTATCAAGCACTTGCCATCTGGTCTCCGTTTGGTCTGGCGATTGCAAAAAGGCACGCAGCCGTCAGGCTAAGGAGAAATAAAGGTGACCACTACCACCCGCATCAACAACACAGAACCAGCATCGCCGCGGATGGCAGCCTTTGAAGCCGAAGCGATGCCCCACCACCAAGATCTGTTTCGCACCGCGATGCGGATGCTCCAGAATCAGGACAAAGCAAGCGATGCCGTCCAAGAGGCCTACCAGCTGGCCTGGAAATTGTTCGACAAGTACGAGGCCGGCACAAACTGCCGCGCCTGGCTGTCTCAGATTCTCTTCAACGTAGTGCGTCACGAGCGTCGCAACTGGTTCAAGTGGATCACTGGCAAAGAAGAGGATCTCTCCCAAACCGAACTGGCCGCGCCTCCGGAAGTGCCAGACACGCTGACCGATAGCGCTATTCTCGCCGCCCTCGACCGAATGCCGGAACAATTTCGCGCCGTTGTGTTGCTGACCGATGTGGAAGAGTTCTCCTATAAAGAAGCGAGCCAAATCCTCAACATTCCGATCGGCACCGTCATGTCCCGCCTCAGCCGCGGCCGTGCGCAGTTGCGGGAAGAGCTTCGGGATGTCGCGCAATCATACGGCGTTTTGTGCACCAGGGCCGCGGAGGCGTAACGTTCCCTTTTGGTCCAATGGAAAGGCTCGAACTGGTACGCCTGCACACACCGGCAGAATGTTCATTCCGGAGCCGTCGCTGCAGATTTCGCATTGTACGAACACTACCGAATCTTCGAAGCTTGCACGATAAGGGGGTGCGCGAGTTTCTCCCACTCGCGCCAGGCCCGAAACCACTTCCCTTCGACGCCATGGAGGATCAGCCAAGTGTTGTCCTTGAATGCAGGATGCTCCTTTCCGGCGATGAACACATAGCCTTTGTTTGAGGATGGGTCGAAGATGTAGAACAATGTAGAACAGGCTGCAACACGGTCTGGCCGCTCGGACCGGATCTTCCATCGCGCAGTCCGGCGCCCTGCCAATCACTTGGCGCGAAAATGCATCGATCACCACCGCCAGGTAGACGAACTCCGTCGCCAGCCGGATGTAGATTCCCCCCAAAAAACATCCTAGTCTGCATCCTATTGGGAAACCTGGGGACGTCCACAACGCGATTCCCCCTTGTTCTACTCTAGCTCCCAGCCCACAGGACTTTGCCGACCCGAGGTCGCCGTCGCCGCTTGCTGACGGTCCTTTCCTTCCGCGGGCGACCGCCCTTCTCTGGGTGAAGTCGCCGCCCTAACGCCGTTTCCGCCTCACGTACGAAGCCTTCGTCGCCTACCGGCCGACCGGCCGACCGGTCGCCGTC
>JBJXGR010000147.1:0-22257 GCA_046160045.1 Bryobacteraceae bacterium | reverse complement strand
TGATCGGTATTATCCCTTGCTACATGGCCTGTATCGCTGTATTATGTGGACATGTATGTCGCCCGCGCCGCCTGGCCCTCCTCCAACGGCAAAACCTACACTTCCATCTACCTCCGCGAGTCCTTCCGCGAGGGCCCCCACGTCCGCAAACGCGATATCGCCAACCTCACCCATTGCGATCCCCGCGAAATCGCCGCCATCGAACTTGCCCTCCAACACAAGGGCAACCTCTCCGTCCTCGCCTCTCTCGACCAGGTCCAACTCCTCCAAGGTCCCTCCGTCGGTGCCGTCTGGACTCTCTTTCAAACCGCTTGCCACGTGGGCATCGACTCCGCCCTCGGTACCGACTTCCCCGGCCGTCTCGCTCTCTGGCAGGTCCTGGCCCGCGTGCTGGATCAGGGGTCGCGCCTCTCCGCCGTGCGTCTGGCTCAGGTGCATGCCGCAACGGATGTCTTGAGCATTCGCCGGGGCTTCGATGAAAACGACCTGTACGCCAATCTGACTTGGCTGAGCCAGCACCAAGAGTCCATCGAGAAGCAGCTATTTACCGCCCGGCGGGGAACAAGTAAACCAGACCTGTTTCTCTACGATGTAACCAGCAGCTATCTGGAAGGAGACGACAACGCCTTGGGCGCCTACGGATACAACCGCGACGGCAAGAAAGGCAAGAAACAAATTGTCATCGGCTTGTTGTGCGACGCGCAGGGCGAGCCGGTTTCCACCGAGGTGTTTCGCGGCAACACCCAGGACACCGCCACGTTTGCCTCCCAGGTGAACAAGGCCAGTCAGCGCTTCGCTTGTGAGCGGGTCACCTTCGTGGGGGACCGCGGGATGGTCAAGAG
The DNA here is from genome assembly GCA_046160045.1 of Bryobacteraceae bacterium. Taxonomy (GTDB): domain Bacteria; phylum Acidobacteriota; class Terriglobia; order Bryobacterales; family Bryobacteraceae; genus CAZGUX01. The sequence goes on along the minus strand of JBJXGR010000147.1, from coordinate 21,415 downwards.
CGGCCAGATCGAGGATCTGTCCAAGGCCGGGTTTCACTACATCACCGCCATCACCAAACCGCAGATCGAAACTCTGCTCAAGACAGGCCTGCTGCAAATGGCCTTGTTTGACGACACCTTGTGCGAGGTCGAGCACGACCGGGTGCGCTACATCCTGCGGCGCAATCCCCGTCGCGCCGAGGAATTAGCCGCATCGCGGGCCGACAAACAAACCAGCGTCGAAACGCTGCGCCAGCAACTCAACCGTTATCTCAGCGAACACCCGCGGGCCAAGGTGGCCACGGCGCACAAGGCGGTGCGTGCCAAGATCGTGAAACTGAAGCTGGAACCATGGCTACAGATTGAGTTAGAAGATCGTTCCTTGAAACTTACAGTCAATCAAGAGGCCTTGGATGAGGCTGCCCGGCTGGACGGCTGTTACGTTCTCAAAACCGACCTGCCGGCCAGCGTCGCCGCCACTCAGGTGGTGCATGATCGCTACAAAGACTTGACCCTGGTCGAACAAGCTTTCCGCACCTGCAAGACCGCGCACTTGGAAGCGCGCCCCGTCTATGTGCGCACCGAGGATCACACCCGCGGACATGTGCTGGCAGTGATGCTGGCTTATCTGGTTCGCCGCGAACTCAGCCGCGCTTGGGCTGCGCTGGACGTGACGGTGGAAGAGGGACTACAGCAATTGCAGACCCTCTGCTCTACCGAGATCAAGCTGGAGGGCGGCGGCAGCTGCCTGCGGATCCCCACACCATCGGTTGCGTCGCGCGCTCTGCTCGACGCCTTGAAAATCCGCCTACCGGAGGCCTTACCCCACACAGACACCAGTGTAGTCACGCGGAAAAAACTCCCCGAACAGCGCAAAGCCCGTTAAAACCCAATGCCTTACGCCGCCGAGCCAATCTGTCTCCAAGGGTGAACATCCGATGAAAAGTGGTAATTTGTCCATGTCCCGGTTTCCGGCCCCCGGTAATTCATAGCCAGTTTCCCCGGATGGTTTGCTGGGTGGGATTGCGGACATCGAGTGCCAGTGGAATCGTGGGCCGGGCGCAACTATCCGAGAATTCCGAATGGTCGGCCAGGGCGGACGCTTTTATGAAACCAGCTTCAGCCGGGCGAGCAGGCCTGCGAAGCGGGGATCCGGGCGAAGAGGATCCCAGAAAGGCTCCACCGAAAGCCAGTGGACGCCCATGCTGCGCTCCTGGCAGGCTTTGCCCAGAGAGGTGAAGGCGGAGTCCACGTCGCCAAGGCCGAGATGGGCCGCGGCCGCCTGGAGCGCCATGGATGGCCCATCGCACGATTCAAGCTCCTGGAGGAGCCGGCGCGCGTCCGCCTGGCGGCCGCTGCGGGCCAGGCAAAAGGCGCGAAATCCAGCAGCGATGACGGGCGCATCGATGTTGGAGAATGTCTCCAGCGCATCGTGGATCCGACCCTCGATCAAATGGGCTTCCCCGAGGAAACGGAGTGCGAAGGGGTAGCCGCAGTCTAGTTCCAGCGCCCGGCGGCAGGCAGCGATCGCCTGGTCGGGCAGGCGCGAGATGAGCCGCGATCCCCCCAGCCCGGCCAGGGCGGGAGGGGAGAGCGGATCGAGTTCACACGCCCGATCCGCGTGATAGACGGCCTCCTTCAGCAAGCCCATCGGCGCCAGCACGTGTGCAGCGAACCACATGTGTGAGTGGGCGTGGTCGGGGGAGCACTCCAGAGCACGGCGGAAATGACGCGTCGCGGCCGGCCAGTCGTACTCGAGAACCGCCGCCACGAAGCCGATCGCGCACCGCGCGTCGGGCAGAGCTTCATTGATCGCCAAGGCCTTCAGCGCCGCCGCTTTGGCTCTCTGTTGCGACTCTTCGGCAGCTATCCCTGCGAGTGGTCCCAGGAAGGCATGGCAAGTGGCCAAACCCGCCCATGCCCGGCCCATGGATGAATCCCGGGCGATGGCTTGCGTGAAGCACTCCACCGCTTTCAGATATCCGGCTCTTGTCCTTCGGTTCGAGTGGTAACGGCCCTCCAGGCAGAGCTCGAACGCCAGCGGGTCTATACCTTCCGGCCCGGCGCTTCTCTCATTGCCTAGTTTCACCTGAAGAGCACCGACGATCGAGCGGGCCAGTTCTTCCTCCAGGTCGAGCATTTCCATGACGTCGCGGTCGAATCGCCGGGACCAAATGTGATACCCGTCGGCCACGTTGATGAGCTGGGCGTGCACGCGCAGCCGGGCGTCGGACCTGCGTAGACTTCCTTCGAGCACCATCCGGACGCCCAGTTTCGCGCCTACCTCCCGGATGTCGCCGTCTTGGCCCTTGAAATGGAACGCCGACGTGCGGGCCGCCACCTGCAGACCCTCCACCTGCGCCAGTGTGTTGATCAACTCCTCGGTCAGCCCGTCGCTCAGTATCTCCCCTCTTTCGTCACGGTTCAGGTTGACAAACGGAAGAACGGCGATCGAGCGTGCTGGCGCGCGGCCGTCCAGCTGCGTGGACTGAAGGCCGGGACGGCCGTGCCACCAAGCATCCAGTTCGGACGCGGAGGCGAAGACCGAGCTCAAGACCTCGTGTTTGTGGCGCCTGATGGGCAGGCCCTCGGCGCGTTCCCACCTCTGCGCCGTGCGGGTGGAAACGCCGAAATGGGTTGCTATCTCCTTCCATGAGTTGAGAAGGCGATCCGCTTCCATGGTTTCTATTGTAAGCAGCCGCGACAGAGAGCGACAAGGTACGACAAGCGCAGCCGGTCGCCCCTTTTCGTGGCGCCCCACCCTTCCGTCAGGCGCATAATCAGACCGAGGTAAAGAACATGCTTCGCAACATTCCAGTTCTTTTTTTCGTTTTCTGTCTGGCAGCGGCAAATGCTCAGCCCGGACCGTCGAAGGTCCTCGTGGCGACAGGACAGCCGGTGCAGCTACAGTTGACCAACCCTGGGTGGTGGGAATGCGAGGGCGGCCAGAAGACCACCACCGGTCCACCGTTTTGCACCCCCGGGACGAAGAACATGTGGTTCTGGGGTCTGTCAAGCAAGTATGAATTCAAGAAGTTGTCCGGATCCGCCGCGGACCTGCTCACGGGAGAGCTGATCACCAGCGTGATCGGCAATTTCGACAGCAGCTTTTTCGGGTTCATGTTCGGCACCTTTGAGTGGAAGGTCCCGGGCGCCGGAGGCACATGGCTCGGTTCATTCACCGTCACGGCGGATCAGGCGAGAGGGCTTCACATCAACAAGGCTGTAGCGTACGGCAGCGGAGGGGCGCTGGAAGGGCTCAAGATGGAGTACTACGAGGTGAACCCAGGTGCGGGACAGCCCCCGGTGTTCATCGCTGTGGTCGCCCCGAAATAGAATTGGTCATGCGCGAACTTGAGGAACGCAACAAATCGGTTGTCGCCAGATTTGGAAAAGCGGTGGCGGATGGCCGGATGGACCTGCTCGAGGAACTCGTGGCAGCCGATTTCGTCCGCCACTGTCAGGCGACGCCGTGGTGGGACGTTCGCAGCCGGGCAGACTTCAAACGCTTCCTGGAGGAGGACCGCGCGGCTGTACCCGACAGCTGCATAACCCCGAGGCTGCTCGTCGCCGAGGGGGATCTCGTGGCCGTCTGGGCCAACTACGCCGGGACGCAGACCGGCGCCTGGGGCCCACTTCCGCCGACGGACAAGCGCTTTGATCTTGAAGTCGGCATGGTCTTCCGCGTGGCCGAGGGCAGGATCGCGGAGTTGTGGGTCACCTGGGACAACCTCTCGATGCTGAAGCAGGTGGGGCACGAGATCGGGCCGCTTTAGTCATTGACCGGGAAGGTCGCGGGAGAAGCGCGGGAAACCGGGGGGCTTGCCTTTGAGTGCAGGTTCAAATGACTTCCAGGCCCAGTGATCGGCCGGCACGGGCTTTTCAGAGCCGCGCAGCAGGGACTGTCGTCCCCGGATGAACTGCTGGCAAGGTACCTCCAGGGAAGAGATCAGGCTCCGGCCCTGAAACTGTGGTTGATCTCTTAGAGCCAGTTGTTGAGTGGGTCGGAGGCGGTGCCCTCCAGGAATGATGTAGGGCCTGAATACGGGGAGAAGGTGGACCTGGTGAGATTCGAACTCACGACCTCTTCCATGCCATGGAAGCGCGCTCCCAACTGCGTCGGGAGTTAGGGTTGGCCGGTACTCAGGCGGCTGGTCCCTATTGAAACCAAGGCTTATCGATGACCGCCGCGCACAGATCAATCGCCTTGCGCGAGAATGCCGGCGTGGAGCGCATGTAGGTGAGCACGGCCTTTCCCGACTTCAGGAACGTGCAGCTCAGGTTGGTGTACTCGCTATCGCCGCCGGCGAGATTGCCAAGGCGACGCCAGGTTTTCCCCTGATCCTTGGAAATCGCACCGCTGAGCGGGGAGCGTTCGCCAAAATGATGATGCCGCGGGCGAAAAGGGGACATCCATGAATTCCCGACTTCGGTACGAAACCCGCTGGATACACAAGCACTTCCATATCCGCCAGGCCTTGCCGGATGAAAAGAGGTAATTTGTCCATGTCCCGGTTTCCGTGTCTTCATGGGCCGCTTGGCTTGTAAAATGCGTTCTGAGCCTTTCCTGACTCTCTTGACGCGGTCTCACCCGATGCCGCCTCACCTCTCCCATCTGTGAAAGAGTACGTGTTCTTCATCAACATGGATAGGTTGTGGCCGCCGCCGAATACCCAAGCCTTCGACTGCGACGGCCGACAGGGGTGTCTCCGTCTGGAGTACCGAACGGGCATTTCTTCCCGAGCAATTCACGAACGTCCGGGTCGTCGAGGCAGATGCTGGTCTCGCGCTGCGCGTCGGCCCTCGGCTCCTTTGCCTGATCTCGGATCAGAAATGCGTGGCGATGGTCCAGCGCGGCGGTGCACTTCCATATCCGCCATGCCTTGCCGGTTGAAAGGTGATTTGTCCTATGTCCCGGTTTCCACCTAATGTTCCGCCCGTACCGGTTTCCGCTAGACTCTGGTCCCGCCGGGGCCTTCGTCGGCGGGTCGGCCGCGGCCGCCCAAAGCGGGATCGTGAGCAGGAGCCACGTGTTCAAGCCGGCGGCTAGACTAGGCTGATGGAGGATGGTGACGAACAAGAAAGCCCCAAGCCAAACACCGCTCAAAATCTCCAAGCCAATCGGCGGCCGCCGGGTCGCGAGCCAAGCCTTCGTGAAGTCGGACAGCGAGCCAGGGAACAACACCAGGCTGGGGCTGGTCAGCAGCCACGAGCCAATCCCACACGGCAGCGCCCGCGGAGGGTTCGGCGGCGAATCCCATCGAGACCAGCTTCGCGCCGGCTGGGGTCCGCACTTCGGCTTCGAAGGACTTGCTGGTTCGATGGGTGAGCACGCACCGATAGCCCCCTGGCAAGTCGAACGCGTCATCGGCAAGCCACTGGCTTACCCGTTCGATGGTGCTCTCGTCGGCTTCGCTGCGGGGGAACGTGCGGACATGTCCAGTGTTGAGGGTCAAATGCCAAAGGCTCTGTTCCATGTCAACGCCGACCTTCTACCTCGTTGGAGTTTAGGCGCGGGCAGAACCGAACGCAAGCCCTACTTCTCGCTTTCCTCGAGTGGACGGTAGGCGCACACGCCGGCAGGTACGACGACCGTCAACAGCAGTCAATCGCAGAGGCCGCTTGACAAAATATTACATTAGATATAATCTCGATACTTCATGGACGCCGAGGCGATTAAGCGGTCCTTGGGGGGCAGCGGGCTGCGGTGCACTCCGCAGCGCTACGCCGTGATGGCGTTCCTGATGGAACACAACCGGCATCCCACGGCTGCGGAAATCTTCGAGGCCGTGAATCGCATGGATCCCCGCTCGTCCAGGGCCACGACTTATAACAATCTGCGGGACCTGGTGCAGGCCGGTTTGGTGCGTGAAGTAGCCGTCGAGGGCCGCGCCGCGCGATTCGACGCGAAAGGCATGCGGCATCACCACTTCATCTGCGACCGCTGCGGCAATGTTGAGGACATTGATTGGTATAACATTCCCAGGCCTGCCCCGGGCTCCCTCGGTAAGCGGATTCTTCGCGAATGCGAACTCATTTTTCGGGGGCTCTGCACGAAGTGCGCTCCGCGGCACGCCTCCGGTTAACTGTCTTAGGCGCGTGGATACCGCATGAATGAAACGGCCGGCTGCGATTGCAGCGAATGGGAAAGGCACGATAGGCTCGTAGTTCGTCACAGTCTTTTTGACTAATTCGAAGGAAGTGAACACATGGAGAAAAAACTCGAGGGGGCGACTGTCCCCGATAATCAGCAGCAAAACATGTCAACCGAAAGCAAATGCCCGGTATCGGGCGGCGCTCGCAGACACACAGTGGCCGGGGCCCCGGCGAATGCGGCCTGGTGGCCGAATCAGCTTAACCTGAGGATCCTGCACCAGCACTCCCCCATGTCCGATCCCATGGACAAGGAGTTCAACTACGCTGAAGAATTCAAGAGCCTGGACCTGGATGCCGTGATCAAGGACCTCCACGTCCTGATGACGAGTTCGCAGGACTGGTGGCCCGCAGACTACGGCCACTACGGGCCGCTCTTCATCCGTATGACGTGGCATGCCGCAGGCACGTACCGTATCGGCGATGGTAGAGGCGGCGCGGGTACCGGAGCTCAGCGATTTGCGCCCCTCAACAGCTGGCCGGACAACGTGAGCCTCGACAAGGCACGCCGGTTGCTGTGGCCGATCAAGCAGAAATATGGCCGGAAGCTCTCCTGGGCCGACCTCATGATTCTCGCCGGTAACGTCGCATTGGATTCGATGGGGCTAAAGACCTTCGGTTTCGGCGGCGGGCGGGAGGACATCTGGGAGCCTGAGGAGGACATTTACTGGGGACCTGAGGGCAAGTGGCTGGCGGACGAGCGCTATACCGGCGATCGTCAGCTCGACAATCCTCTCGGCGCGGTTCAGATGGGCCTGATTTACGTGAACCCCCAGGGGCCCAACGGAAAGCCGGATCCAGCCGCCGCGGTACGGGATATCCGCGAGACGTTCGCCCGCATGGCGATGAATGACGAGGAGACGGTGGCCCTCATCGCGGGCGGACACACGTTCGGCAAAGCCCATGGCGCTGCCGATGCGGACAAGTATGTCGGTCCCGAACCCGAGGCTGCCGGCATTGAAGAGCAAGGCTTTGGCTGGAAGAATACGTTTGGCAGCGGCAAAGGCGCCGACGCAATCACCAGCGGGCTGGAGGGCGCATGGACCAACAACCCGGTGAAGTGGGACAACAACTACTTCGAGAACCTGTTCGGCCATGAATGGGAACTCACGAAGAGTCCCGCCGGCGCTCACCAATGGACACCCAAGAACGGATCTGCGGTGGCCACCGTGCCGGATGCCCACGATCCGTCGAAGAAGCACGCCCCGGTCATGTTCACGACGGACCTCGCACTGAAGGTGGACCCGAGCTACGCGAAGATCTCGAAGCATTTCCACGAGAACCCGAAGGCATTCGCAGACGCGTTCTCCAAGGCGTGGTTCAAGCTGACGCACCGCGACATGGGGCCGCTCGCCCGCTACCTTGGCCCGCTCGTGCCAGCGCAGCCGCTGCTGTGGCAGGACCCCATTCCCGCGGTGGATCATAAACTGATCGGCGAGCCGGACATCGCCGCCCTGAAGGCCAAGATCCTCGCATCCGGACTTTCCATCTCGCAACTGGTCACGACGGCTTGGGAGTCGGCGGCAACGTTCCGCGGCAGCGACAAGCGGGGCGGGGCCAACGGGGCGCGCATTCGCCTGGAACCGCAGAAGAATTGGGAAGCGAATCAACCCGCCGAACTGGCAAAGGTCCTTCAGAAGCTGGAGGCGATCCAGAAGGATTTCAACAGCTCGCAGTCCGGCGGGAAGAAGGTCTCGCTGGCTGACCTGATCGTTCTAGGCGGCTGTGCAGCGGTCGAGGAAGCTGCGAGAAAGGCCGGCCATGATGTGAAGGTTCCCTTCTCGCCAGGGCGCACGGACGCGTCGCAGGAGCAGACCGATGTGCACTCCTTCGCCGTACTGGAGCCGACCGCGGACGGGTTCCGCAACTACCTCAGGAAAGGAACCCAAACACCGGCGGAGGAACTGCTGGTGGACCGGGCGCAATTGATGAAGTTGACTGCCCCCGAGATGACGGTTCTCGTCGGCGGCATGCGCGCCCTGAATGCTAACTTCGGCCAGTCCAAAGACGGCGTCTTCACCAACCGGCCCGAGACGCTGACGAATGATTTCTTCGTCAACCTGCTCGACATGAATACGAAGTGGCAGGCCTCGTCTACATCCCAAGGCGTGTTTGAGGGGCGCGATCGCGCGACGGGCAAAATCAAGTGGACCGGCACCCGTGTCGACCTTGTCTTCGGTTCGAACTCCCAGCTCCGGGCAATTGCGGAAGTCTACGCATGTGACGATTCGAAGCAGGCGTTCGTGAAGGACTTCGCGGCTGCGTGGAACAAGGTGATGAACCTTGATCGGTACGACCTTGCCTGAGCCCTGTTCCTGTTGTTTGGATCGGTAAAAAGCGGAGGTGGCGCTTTTCCTGGCTCTCGCGGGCCGGGATCGCGCCCCTCTGCTTCCGGCACTTTGCGCATTCGTGGGGCGGGCCCCCGGCCCCCCGGCCGGCTTCCGGTGATGCTACCGCAACGCGCCGCTCACAACCCGCTTCGGCACAGACCCCACCGGAATCTTCTTCACCACCTGAAACGTCCTGTTGTCGACAACGACCGTGAGGTCTTCGCCGGCAACGGCAACATACAGGTTTTTTCCGTCCGGAGGGATCGTCAGCCAATCCGGATGCAGCCCCACCGGCACCACCTTCAGCAACCGGTAATCCGGCAGCGTGTATGCAACGACGCTGTCGTAATACTTGCTCGTCGCCCAGAGGATCTTCCCGTCCGGCGTAATCGCCAGTCCATGCGACGGCGAACCCTGCAACCCCTCGGTCTCCTTGTGCTGCCCCGGCACATCCGGCAACGCAAAGCGCCGGACTTCCTTCCTCGCCGCGAAGTCCACGATGGCCAAACCATGGTAATTCGATAGCTGCACGATGATTTCCTTCGTCGACCCGTCCGCATTCGCCGTGAACGCCATTGGACGGATTCCCGCGCTCAGCGTCAGTGTCCATGCCAGGGTCTCGGCCGCCGCGTCGATCACGCTGATCGTGCTCGCGGCGATCGATCCGGCGACGACGTGCCTGCCGTCGGGCGTGACATACACGTTGTGAATCTGGCCCTTCACCGGCACTGATTTCACGTTTTTCAGTGACCCCGTGTCGATAATATCGACCGCGCCCGAGCCCTGGCGGATACCGGCATAGACGCGCTTGCCGTCCTTGGATACATCCACGTTATTCGGACGTCCGCTCAACGGGATCCGTTTGACGACCTTGAACGACTTCGCATCCACTACGTCCAGCGTCACCAGGGACTCATTCGTCACATAGATCCGGGCGCCATCCGGCGAAATCACCAGGCCGTGCGGAACTTCGATGTCGCCGATCGCCCCGACGACCGTATTCGTCGCCGGGTCGATTACGTGAATGTCGTCCCCGGCGGAGTTCGACTGCAGCACACGCACTTCGCCGGCACTTTCCACCTTCTCGCCGCGAACCCACGCGGCGAGAGTCTGCCACTCCGGATCCTCTTTCGAAGCGAAATGTTTCCCGCCTGGATGAAACCTGTTGCCGCCTGCCGCGTGCGCCAGCGGAACCTCCAATAGCTTGCTCTTCTCCACCGAGCCAGGGACGACAAACAGCTTCCACGCCGCGAAGTTTCTTCTCGACTGCTCGTCGTTCCAATTCAGCGCGCCTGCCGCAAGCGGCTCGAGCGCGGGAACCCGATGGGTGTGACAGGTGACGCACCTCGCATGGCCAGGCCGCTTCTTCAAGAAGATCGGCTGTACGCGTTCTTTGAAAAACGCCAAGTCCAATGTAGGCGTTTGCGCCGCCGCGGAAACCACGGAGGCAAAGAGGAGCATTCGCATGCGAGGGTATTGTATACCCTTACTTCCCAATGCGTGAGCCGAGAGTTGTCCAATAACACTATCCGCCGGTGCAGTGCCCGTGGGGGCATCAACGGTAGCCGAACACGGGCGGGAACACGACAACCACCAGTGCCGCCCATACGGAGTACACGGGCAGATAGGCGATCTGCCATCGCTCCAGGCCGGCAAACGAGCCCCGGTGACGAAGGAAGCACGCATAGAGCCACGCCGACCACGCCAGGTTGACGAGCAGAATGAGATTCTCGCCAAGAGCCGCCACCCGGTTGGGAGTGAAGCCGAACTCGGAGATGCGCGCCGCGATCGCGGCGAGCGCCACGCCGTCGACCACAAGCGCGCTGACCACCAGCAGCAGTTGCAGGGCGTCGAAGAAGTCGGGCGGCGCCTGCGGGTCGCGCGCGGAGGCGGCGTAGAGCACCAGCCCAACGACGACCGCCAGCAGCAGATCGAAGCCGATCAGTACCTCCCGCTTCACGTTGATGGGGCTGCCTGTCCACGCCATCGTGGCCAGAAACACCAGTAGCAGAACTGTGAATAGCGGCGTGAACAGCCTGGTCAGCACCGGCGCCATGTTCTCGATGACACTTTGCTTCGCCTCCACAAGCCAGGATCCGATGATGACGGCCCCCGCCGCCCCGCACGGGATCAGCCAGCCCCCTACGAACCACTCAGCGTTCATCCCGATGGCCTTGAACATCATTATCGTAAAGGCGGTGAGGACGCCCCCGCCGAGCGCGATGAGCACGTAGTAGATCGCCAGTTCGCCCGAGAACCGGACGAAGTTCATGCGCCCGCCGCCGGCGAACCAGCGGCCTCGGACATATGCGAAGCCGACGGCGATCCATAGTGCGATTGGCAGGTGCAGAGCGGTCAGCACCTCCGTGTTACTGCGCTTGGGGAACGGAAAGATGTTGGCGAAAACAGCCCCGGCCGCGAAGGGCAGCGCGAGCCAGAGGCCGCTTCGAACGCCCAACCCACGCTTCCACATAAAGTAGATCGTCAGCAGCGGCAGGACGAACAGACTGGCGTTGCGGAAGTAGAACGGTTCGTCACCACCATCGATCCGAAGACCGAATAGCGCCGGCACCTTGATAGCCAAAGCCGCGGCAACGGTAAGGCCCAGGACAACGAGCGTCTCGGTGTAAGAGGTTTTCGCCGGCTCGTCGGCGTCGGGCGCGATGACCAACTGCTTCCACAGCCGTTCGGAGTGCGCGAGCGCAAACTCGCGTGACAGCGCATCGAGGCTGCCCATGCGCTTGACCGCGACTAAGAAAGCTTCGTCCCCTGTCAGGCCGGCCTCGGTGAGCGCCGCCAACTGGTCGCGCAGATGTCCCTCGAGTTCCTCCACGTCGGGACCGTGAAGGGCCTGCCGGCGGCGTAGGTACGCCCGCCACTGCGCGATTTGCTCCTCGAGCGGTTGATCGGCGAAGGTCGTCATGCCGTGCACGCTTCCATCCAGATACCCCGCAGGGTACCGTCCACGACCTGCCACTGCTTCCTCTGGGCTGCGAGGTGCGCCCTGCCTTCTGTGGTGATCCGGTAGTATTTGCGCCTGCGGCCGTTCTCGGACGCGGACCACTTCGCCGCGACATGACCTTGGCGCTCAAGCCGGTGCAGAACGGGATAGAGCATGCCGTCGGTCCACTGCAGGCGCCCGCCTGACAACTCGGCCACTCGCTTGATGATGGCGTAGCCGTAACTGTCGCCTTCGACCAGGATGGCGAGCACGAGCGGCGTGGCGGAAGCGGCAACGAGGTCCTTACTCACATCCATACGTAGAAGTATGATACATAATGGTTCTATGTATGTCAAGGACCTGCCCACATCGAAAAGAGCGACTCCAACGGCATGCTTCACGAAGGCCGAAAGGACGCGATCCTCTCAGGCGAAGGGCGAAAGCGCGCGCGCGACGGAGCGTGGCATGGGTATCTCGATTCCGGCGACCGCGCTCGCACAAGCCATTCGCAGTCCCGCCAGGCAGGTCCGCCTCTGCCGACTGATTCGACAGGGCGGCACGGATCTCATTGCGCTCGACGGACCGGACGCGGCGGCTGCCGGCCTATTGTTGGCACGGACGGCGACGGCGGATATCGTCGATGCCCACGTCGTCGTTTGCGCGCAAAGGGCAGGGCAGGCCGTGGTGACGGGCGCCACGGGCGACCTCAGGCGCATATCGCCGTTCGGCTACGCAACGCGCAGTTCGCCGGGACCACGCTTGGTGGGCTTCACAACAATCTCCACATCGTGCCCCAGTGCAACGAGGAACCGCATCAGGCGTTCGACCGAATAGCCCCGGAATTGGCCTGCCAGCATTGCGGACACCTTCGGCTGGTCAATGCCCAAAAGACGTGCCGCAGCCGCTTGTGTCAAACGCCGCTGGCGGATGGTCCGGTCAATTTTCACTACCAGACCGGCCTTGATCAGATGTTCGCCTGCTCCGGCCAGGCCGAGGTCAGCGAAAACATTGCCTGAGCTGGATTCCATCTCAAGAGCTTCTCTTCTTTGCATTCTTCACCTCCGTGCGCAACTGCTTGAGGCGCTGCCGGACTAATTCCATCTCGGACGTCGGTGTCGCGATGCCCACTTTGGACTTCTTCTGGAATCCATGGATCACGTAGATCGAGTCCCCAATGGAGACCGAATAGACGACACGGTAGGTTCCACTTTCATCGCTAGCCACGATCTCCATCACACCGCCGCCGAGACCGTGCAGAGGTTTAGCCTTGGGACTCATCTCGCCCAGTTGCGCGGCGTACAACGCGTATCCAATGTCGTCCTGGACGCCAGACGGGAACGATTTCACGTTGGACCGGGAATCGGCGAGCCACGTGAGTTTCTTCATGCGCCGGCCTGATGCCTATATTGGCATAATCGGAGTGTCCTGTCAATGCGCTCTCGGAAAGAGCGCGAAACTGCGAAGGTCATTTCCTCGAGGGTGTTGACGCACCGAGTGCAGCGGCAAGGCCACACCAGAGGACAGCCGCAGGTTCGACTCTCCCTTCCCTTCGCCCGCCCGATTCGGATACACTCTGTGATCACTCGGACCGTTCTAACCAGGAGAGCCTCATGCCGAAACCCGACCGCCGTCATGCCCTGAGAGCCATCGCCTCCATGGGCCTCGCGCCCGCGTTAAGCCAAGCGCTTGTCTCCGCCGCCGCCGCGGCACCGGCTTCCGCGAAAACGATGCGCTTTTCCAAGTACGAGATCTTTCCCGTCAGCGTGCCGATGGCCGAGCGCTTGCGCGACGCGTGGATTGAAAGCTACAAGCTGCAGGGAACGTTTCAGACGCACTACAACTCGACGCTCGTCAAGCTCTATACGGACGAGGGATTGATGGGCATTGCCGACGCGATGATGCCGGCCGCGCAGGCGGAGAGCACGCTCAAGGGCATGATCGGGCACACCCCGTGGGAGCACCTGCTCGACGACCGCATCGGCGGGATGCTGATGGCGGTGTATGACATTGTCGGCCACGCCACCGGGATGCCGGCGTGCCGACTGCTCGCCACCTCGCCGAAGCCGATGATCTTCCACACCTACTGGTCGCACTGTCTGCCTCCGGACCTGATGGCGGCGGAAGCCAAGAGGGCGGCGGGGCTCGGGTATCGCGTACACAAAGTGAAGGCCCGGCCATGGCAGGATCCGGTCAAGCAGGCCGAGGCGATGTGCGCCGTGGTGCCCTCCGGCTACCGCTTCTGGGCGGACGCGAACGCCTGGTGGGGCACGCCGGGACGCGCTCTGCAGTTCATTCGTGAGCTGGCGAAGTTCCACAACTATTTCGCCATCGAATCGCCGGTGCAGTACCGCGAAGTTTCCTACTTCCGCGAACTGAAAAAGGCGAACGCCCCGCTGCGGATCGCCGAGCACATGGGGGCCGACCCGATGACTTTCCTCAAAGAAGGCCTGCTGGATGCATGGGTCGTCGGCGGCCCGATCGGCCGCACCACCGCCCAGCGAGCCATGATGGCCGAGGTTACGCAGGTGCCGTTGTGGATCGAGTACGGCACCTCCAACGGCGTCGCGCAGATGTTCCAGGCACACCAGGCGGCGGCTTACCCCGGAATCGAGTTCACCATCACGGTGACGCATTGCCTGGAGGATGATTTTGTGAACGAGGAGTGGAAGATGGACAACGGCTACTTCCGTGTTCCACAAAAGCCCGGCCTGGGCGTTACGCTGGATATGAACGCTGTGGAAAAATACCGAGTGAAGGGATGAGGATGAAGAACCGGAGAGAGTTTCTGGAGATCGCCGGCCTGGCCGCGCTTCCCGCGTATGGCCAGATGGCGCCGGCACGGGAATACCGGGTGTACGTCGGAACGGGTGGTTCGCAGAGCAGAGGCATTTACATGTTCCGGCTGGAAACCAGAACGGGCAAAGCGACGGAGCCGGAACTCGCCGCGGAAGCCTCCAACCCGAACTTTCTCGAGATCCATCCGAGCCGGAAGTTCGTCTATGCGGTGGGCGACATCCCCGGGCCGGAGGGCAAGAAACAGGGCGGTGTCATGGCCTTCTCGATTGAAATGAAGACCGGCAAACTCGCATTGTTGAACCAGGTTTCTTCGTCCAGCGCCGGCCCCTGCCATATCAGCGTCGACAAGACCGGGCAGACCGCGCTGGTGGCCAACTACGGCGGCGGCACCGTGGCGGCGTTCGGCATTGAAAAGGACGGCCGCCTTCGCGAGTCCGCGTCCGTCATCCGGCACGCGGGCAAGAGCGTCAATCCGAAGAGGCAGGAAGCGCCGCACCCGCATTCCTTCAATGTGTCCCTGGATAATCGATGGGGAGTCGCGGCCGATCTCGGGCTCGACCAGGTGCTGGTGTATAAGCTCGATCCCGCCAAATCGACCATCACGCCCGCCAATCCGCCCTTTGCCAAGGTCGCCTCCGGCGCGGGCCCGCGGCACTTTGCGTTTCATCCTTCGGGCAAATACGGTTATGTCATCAACGAAATCGGGAACACCGTGACCGCATTCCGGTTCGACACCGCGCGCGGCGTGCTTACCGAAATTCAGGACATCACGACGCTGCCGGCAGGCTTTTCCGGCACCAGTTACACCGCCGAGGTGCGGGTGCATCCCAACGGCCACTTTCTGTACGGCTCCAATCGCGGCCATGACAGCATCGCGGTCTTCGCCATCGACCAGGCCACGGGTAGACTGAAACCCGTGGAGATTGTTTCCACGCAGGGTAAGAATCCCCGCAACTTTAATCTCGACCCCAGCGGAACGCTACTGTTGGCCGGCAATCAATCCACCGACAACATCGTGATCTTCCGCGTGGATCGCGCCACCGGGAAGATGACCCCGACAGGTCAGACGCTGAAGGTTCCGGCGCCAATCTGCCACCGATTCCTTCCGATCGCTTGAAAGGATCGCACATGATACGCCGACGCGAGTTTCTCGTGTCCGCACTCGCCGCCGGGCCGCTCGCGGCCCAAACGAAGAAGACAGAGACCTTCTCCACAACAGCATCGCAGGATAAGACGCCGCGAATCGGAGTGGTGCTTTCCAGTTTCGGCGGGGCCGAGGAACACGACGGCACCAAGCTGAAACGTCTGGCCGACCCGCGCCCCGCCACAGCCGAATTGAGCGACGCGCAAATCGCCGCGATGGCCGGGATGGCCATGGATTTGGGCGTTCCGCGGCAGGCGACGCTGGCCACCATCATCGAAGCCGATGACTGGGTAGTGCTCAAGACGAACATCACCTCCTGCCACGGCCTGGGTCCGGAGACGAAGGACGGCGGCGCGCATTCCAGGTTCTCCCCCGGCAGTGTCACGGACTTGCGTGTCGTCCGAGCCGTCATCGGGCACCTCGCCGGGAAGAAGTTGGGAGCCCGCTTCACGGTCGCCGAAGGGTCGCCGGAGTGGCTGCCCAAGGACCGGTCGCATTCGCCGGTCGACGGCTGGACTACGGATTGGGGCGGTGCGTTCGGGGGCCTCAGTTATCAGTCGATGCTGGCCGAACTGGGCAAGCGCTTTCCCGATATTCAGTTCGACTACGTCGACCTGAATTTCGACGATACGCTCGAAACCGCGCTCACCGGCAAGCCGCTGGCGGCGAAGAACGGGAAGGGATCCTATCACCTCCCGAAAACCATGCAGCAGTGCGACAAGGTGATCAGCGTCGCTCCGCTCAAGACGGACGCACGCACCGGCGTGTCACTGACGATCGGCAACTACTTTGGCATCGCGCCCGGATCGAAGTACGGTTTCCCCAAGGCCAAACTGTTCGACCTGGGCGATGCGGATGAACTGGTGGTGGACCTGTTCGGCCTGCGGCCCGCTGATTACGCCGTGGCCGGCGGGTGCTTTGGCCTGGAAGGAGACGGCTCGAGCAAACGTCACAACCTCATCGTGGCAGGGGCGAGCGCCCTGGCCGTGGACGCAGTGGGCGCGGCCGCGATGGGTTTTGATCCGGCAAAGATCCGCCACTTCCTGCTCGCCGAAAAGAAGGGATTCGGCATCTACGAGACCGATCTCATCTGGACGCGAGGCAACGATGTCGCCGAGGCCCGGAGCGAGTTCAAGAAGCCGGCCGGGTGGCGGGCCAGCGGCTCGTGATAGGATCGTGCGACGTGAGACTCCACGCCGTTTTGTTCGTCTCGATGATCGCCGTTTCGTGCTCCCCCAAGCCTGTCGCGGTGACCACTCCCGCAGGGCCGGAGTCCTCCGTCGCGACTACGGTCGCCTTCACGGAGGGTCCGACGGTCGACGCCGAGGGCAACGTCTTCTTCGTCGACACCACGAACGCACGCATCCTGAAGTTCTCGCCAAAGGACAGGAAGCTTTCGGTCTTCCGCGAGAACTCGAACCGCGCCAATGGCCTTCTTTTCGACGGCGAATGGCGTTTAATCGCCTGCGAAGGCAGCGACGCTGAAAGAAACGAGTCGCGTGTCACCCGCACCGACATGAAGACCGGCAAAGTGGAGATCCTCGCCGATCGATTCCAGGGCAAGAAACTGAACGCACCCAATGACGTGACGATGGACGGCAAGGGCCGCCTGTACTTTACCGATCCGGTGCCGGATGCGACGGCGACATCGGCGATGTCGAGCGAAGGCAGGACGGGCGTCCCGGCTGTCTATCGCATCGATCCGGACGGAACAGTGACACGGCTTCTGGCCGGGCCGGACACGGAGTTTCCCAACGGGATCTCCGTGTCGCCCGACGACAGGACGCTGTATCTGGTGGAAGCGAACAAAGTGGAAGGCGGTACGAGGGCGATCCGGGCGTACGATCTCTCGCCCGAGGGAACGCTGAGCAACCGCCGGGTGCTGTACAACTTCTATCCCGGCCGCAGCGCCGACGGCATGTCCATCGACTCGCAGGGCAACCTCTATGCAGCCGCCGGGCTGCATCGCCGGAGGGGTACGCACGAGACCCTGGACACGCGGACCGGCATTCATGTGATCTCGCCGCAGGGAAAGCTGCTGAGCTTCACTCCGATCCCGGAAGACACCATCACCAACTGCGCCTTCGGCGGCGAAGACCTCAAGACACTGTACGTCACCGCTGGCAAGACGCTATTTCAAATCCGCTTCGACATCGCGGGAACGCGCCGGTAGCCGCCCTTGCGATATACTACGCGGGTCGCGACGGGAACAGGTGATCAGGAGCGAATGAGTGGAAGAATGGCATTTTGTGGAGGCATCGCCGGAAGAGGAACTGGCGAGGCTGCATGAATTCACGATCAAGAAGAAACAGAACGGAAAGGATATCGAATTCCGTATTACGGTGCGCGAGTACTTGCACCCGCCTCAACCCGGAATGAAATTCTTCGCTTGCACCGACAGGCAAACCAATCAGAAGACGGCTCCGTTCACTGCCTGCGGCTGGGGCACGACGCTGTTGAAGGCTCTCTCCGAGTGCGTTTCGGAATTGCGTCGATTTGCCTACCAGGGCGAGGAGGTTTGAACCTCCTCCAAAAAAACAGTTGACTCGGATCAGGACTAGTGTAAACTGGCATCTGTGGACTAGAAGTACTAGTACCACGGGGCTATTGGAATTGCCCAGTTGAATTCCCTCTGAGGGCGCCAACCCTCACTGTCCGCGGCAGACCATTTCACAAGAGGAGGAAAATCAATGGGTTATCAAAAACCCCACGCTAGAGTTGTGCTTGGAGGGCTGGTGTTCGCGATCTTTACGGCCCCCCTGACCTGGAGTCAAATAGACACGGTTGGCAATACCGTTCCCAGAGACCCCGGCGTTCGGGGAGGAGCGCCCGGTGCAGGCCGGGCTCTGCCAGGCTTGACGCCGGGACAGCAAAAGGCGTTCGAGGACGGAAAGGACGCGTTCGACGAAGCCAACTTCGTTACGAACCCGCTGCCCGACGGCGATTCCGGCCTGGGGCCCCGGTTCAATTCAGATTCCTGCGGCAGTTGCCACGCGGCCCCGGCGGCAGGAGGCACCAGCCCATCGGTTAACCCGCAGACCGCGGTCGCCACCAAGATGGGCGCCAGAAACCGGATTCCCCTATTTTTGAGACAGGACGGACCGGTGCGCGAGGTGCGCTTCAAGTTGAAGCCCAACGGCAGCCCGGATGGCGGCGTGCACAACCTGTTTGTGATCTCGGGACGCACCGATGCGCCCGGCTGCAACATCCAGCAGGAGGATTTTTCGAACACCTCCAACCTCGCGTTCCGGATTCCCACGCCGGCGTTCGGCCTGGGATTGGTGGAAGCAATCAGCGATAACGCGCTCCGGCGAAATCTTGCCTCCGATAGAGACATCAAAGCCAGCCTGGGCATTTCCGGCAGGTTGAACGTCAACGACAGCGACGGCACCGTCACCCGGTTCGGGCACAAGGCACAGAACAAGTCGCTGCACATTTTCGCGGGGGAAGCCTACAACGTCGAACAAGGGGTCTCGAACCATTTGTTTCCTCAGGAGCGGGACGAGACTCCGGGTTGCCAGTTCAACAGCACGCCGGAGGATGCCAATGATTTCGACAGCGGTGAGACGGACGATCTGCCTTTGTTCGCGGCGTTCATGAGATTCCTGGCCCCGCCCCAGCGAACACCCACAACCGCCTCGATTGATGACGGGTTCGATGCCTTCCGCGACGTTGGCTGCAACTGGTGTCACACCCCGTCGCTGCAAACGGGAAGGAGCACAGTGGCCGCGCTAACCGACAAGCCAGTACCGCTGTTTTCGGACCTCGCCCTGCACAATATGGGCCCCGGACTTGCCGATGATATCGGGCAGGGAAGGGCCGACGGAGACGAATTCCGGACCGCGCCGCTGTGGGGGCTCGGGCAGAGGATCTTCTTTCTGCACGACGGGCGGACGAAAGATCTGATGGAAGCCATTCGTGCCCACTCCAGTTCCGGAAACCGCCGCTATGATGCATCGGAAGCAAACGCGGTGATCGACAGATTCAACCGGCTGTCGCCGGCTCGGCAACAACACCTGCTGAACTTCCTACGCTCCCTGTAGGCGCATTGGCTGGCTCCCGCCTCTCACGTAGGTGGCGCCGGGCGACGTCTTCGGGTCGCCCGGCGCTCACCGATTGCCTGTCGATCCGAGCGTCCTCTCCCCCGCCGCGTTGCCGGTTGGAACAAGTAATCGTCCGCAGACCCCAGACCACAGTGTTTTTATGGTTACATTTTAGTTAAGTTCATGTTACATTTCAGTTGCGATGTGGAAAACAGGCTTGGCAGTCATCCTCGCGATGGTCGCTAACCCATTGATAGCAGGTAATTTAGACCTGTTTTTGCAGAATTCCGCACGTCTCGATGAGTCCACTATCGAGGCCTTTCGGGCGGAGCTTGGCACCATCCTGGCCGCCTCTGGCCGCCCTGCCGTATTTACCATCTGGCGCCCGGGCATCGTGACCATCATCTTGCGGCGCGAACCGCCCGAAGCGGAAACCTCGGCCCTGGGCGGTACGCGGATCAGAAATGGCCGTCTGGTCCCGGAGATCGAGCTTTTCGTCGCCCCAACAGCTCAGATGGTCGGGACCCGGCTTCCGGCGGTACTGGGGCGCGCTCTGGCCCGCGTGGCGACGCACGAACTGGGGCACTGGCTCAGCGAGGGATCGAGACATTCCCCGCACGGCGTCATGATGGAGCGGTTGAGCGCCGCTCACCTGATGGCCCCCGACCGCGGGTTCTTCCGCCTGCCACCGGGTGACTGACCTGGCCGGGATGATCGCTTCGGGATGATGTTTCGGATCGACGCTAGTAGAATGAGATCCGGAGGCAGATCCCCATGGCTATCAACCGCCGCCAGTTCCTGAGTTCCTCGAGCGCCGCGGTATCCGCCGCCGCGGCCTCTCCCAAGCTTTCCGAGTTCGAATCGATCCGCAACGAGTTCCCGCGCGCGACCCAGCAGGTCTACCTGGACGCGGCCGCCAATATCCCGCTGCCCAAGTACACCGCCGAAGGCATGCGCCGCTACATGGACTTCCATATGTACGGATCCGGCGAAGGGCGTGGCCACTACGCTGCCGAAGCCGCGAGGCAGGTCAAGCCCCTGTTCGCCAAACTGATCAACGCCAAGCCCTCGGAAATCGGTCTGGTGATGTGCACGAAGGCGGGTGAGGCAGCGGTCGTCAATGGCCTGCGCATTCAGGAATCCGGCGGCAATCTGGTGACCAACGATCTCCACTACGCCGGATCGGTCCACGACTACATCGGACGCCGGAAGGCGGGAATGGACGTCCGCATCGTGAAGCACCGCGACTGGCGGATCGACTTCCGCGATATGGAGAAAGTCATCGACCGGAAGACGAAGCTGGTCTCCATTACTCTGGTCTCCAACGTGAACGGCTGGGTGGAAGACGCCAGGGCGCTCAGCGACCTCGCCCACGCTCACGGCGCGTATCTGTACGCGGACATCATCCAGGCCGCCGGCAGCGTTCCCGTCGACGTGAAAGCCCTCGGCATCGACTTCGCGGCCTGCTCCAACTACAAGTGGTTGCAGGGCGCCCGCGGCGCCGGCTTCCTGTACGTCCGGGAGGATCTCCAGGGCACGGTCGTGAAGGACTCGAGCTATCCCGGGTACGTTCATTTCAACTACCGGCCGTGGGTCACGGCTCCCGACCCGGCCGCGGGCGAATTCCCCTACACGGCTCCGGCGAGCGGGGGCCGCTATGAGCCCGGAAACGTCAGCTTCGTCGCGTACGCCGGGCAGTACGAGGCGCTGAAGCGCATCCTGGCCCTCGGCGTAGACAACATGTATGCGTACACGAAGCCGATGTGCGACCGGCTGAAGAAAGAACTGCCGGGACCCGAGTATACGCTCATCACGCCGATGGATGCGGTGAGCTCGATCGTGGTGGTTCAGGCCAGGAACGTCAAAGCGACCCAGGCCAGGCTGCGCAAGGCGAACATTCAGGTGACCACGGCGGGGCAGAATCGCTTCCGCATCTCCCCGGCTGTCTACAACAACATGGAAGACATCACCCGGCTCCTGTCAGCCTTGGCTTGACACCGAACGCCAGTCGCCACGCCGCGCCATCGGT
>JBJXGR010000146.1:0-25862 GCA_046160045.1 Bryobacteraceae bacterium | reverse complement strand
GCAAAGGCACGTCGATCGGGTCATAGGGACTGTAGCTTTGGACGCGGCAGCCTCCGGAGTGGACGTCAAGAATCCGGAAGGGGCCGGCCTCGAGTCGCTCGGGCAGGCGGGGCTCGATCAACTGCTGGTGGCGCGTCAGGACAATCTGCGCGAGCACTCTCAGTTCGGGGCCGCCCGCGGTGAGCAGGGTCAGAAAGTCGACCGTCTCGGCCAGGCCGGCGCACCTCAGGTAGAACTCGGCCTCATGACCGAGCCAGTTTCCCCACAGGCGCGCATAGGAAGCCGGGTCGACGTCACCATCGGGCGAGAGTACCGAAGGGCGCGCCTGGCCGCCGGAGGCGGGGAATAGCTCGCAAAGGGCCTCCGCCGAGATACCGGCTTCGACCGCGCACCTCGTCGCGAGGCTCATGTCGAGCGCGCCGAGGAATCGGTGCAGCGCCTGCCAGAAGCGCTGGCCGGCGGCGCCGCGCCGGTGTTTGCAGAAGTAGGTGAGGCAGGCCGGCGGACGATACGGCCAGATCCCGCATTGCGCAGCGTTGGAGTCGAAGTGCGGGCAGAGCATCGATTTGCTTCGTCCGAAGGCCGAGGAATGACGCTCGTACCGAAGGTGGTAGTCGCCTGGTTTAAACAATCCGAGCGGCGTCACCGCGACCTGCCTGCGGATTCTGGCGATCACCGAGTCGCGTCCGGGCCCCATCCGGTGATCGGTGTCGGCCAGGATCGCGCCCGCCCTGTGGTTCAGGATCTCCGGAACGTAGGTGCAACACTTTGTTTCAGGGTTGAAATAGACGGCTTTCCGACCGGCGGCCGCATCAGCGGGAGGGGCTGGACACATGGCGCAATCGGCACAGGTGGCGTTCGGCTCCTCCGGGAGCGGCCCGCCCAGCAACTGCTCTGCCCACGAAGCGCTCATGACTTAATGTGGTTAGGACTACTCGACTGAGGGTGTCGCCAACGCGCCGGTCACGCCGGCGGCGCCAAACAGCAACTTCTCCATGGCGTCCTGGGTTCCGCCTCCGGCCGAGACCTCGGTCCGAACCTTTTGCGCCTGTGATTCACCGAAGACACCTTCAGGAACTTCACTGGTGACCTCCTCCTGATTTGTCGGGGGTGGGCAATGAAATGTTGTGTGCGGTGGCAATTCTTTTTTCGGGGTATATTGCTCCACACCGACGGAATTCGGGCCCCGTCTATGAGCTTTCAGGCCGTGCCTGGTTAAACACGCCGCCTCTTCCAGCTGTATGCGTGTCATGCTGATAGTTTGAGAATGTCGCTATCGAACCGAATCCTGCCGATCGTTGCGTGCCTGACGCTGCTGTCCGCGGCTGCCCAGGCACAAACCATCACCGTCGCTTCCGGAAACGGCCAGGTGGTCCGGCCGAACTTCATCACGGACCCACTGATCGTTGAGGTGCGATCGTCCCAGGGAGTGCCCGCGCAGGGAGTCGAGGTCCGCTGGCAGATTGCCTCCGGCCAACTCGGCACGCTCACCAATTCCGTCACGTTTACCGACGCCAGCGGACGAACTTCGGCCACGTTTGTCGGCGGCAATGTGTTCAACACGTCATCATTCGCCCAAACGCAGGTCACCGCGTCGCTGGCCGCGAACCCCTCGGCGGCAGCGATCTTCACTGTCACCACGGTCAACTTCGACCAGGCCTCCGGAAGCCTGACCATCGACACGCTTCTTTTGTCCCCCGACCTTACCCAACTCCCTGTCGAGGGCGGGTCCGGCTCAACCGGGAACGTGCCCGTGCGCGTGTCGGTCATCGCGACTCGCGGTTTTTCGCCCGGTCCTGTCCCTCATGTTTCGGTGCGCGTCGAGGAGCAACCGGGCGCCACCGGAACCCTGCGTTGCAAGGAGGGGACGGTCTATACGGACGCGACCGGGGTCGCGCAATGCACCCTTCTCTTCGGAGGCAATGCCGGCTTCGGCCGGTTCTCGGTCTTCGTCGGCGGTAACTTCCTCACGTTTATCGACAAAGCGTTCGAGGTAACCGCCCTGTATCGCTTCGTGCCGGTGACGCCTTGCCGGGTGATGGACACGCGCGGAGGTCAGGGGACGGCGGGCGCTTTCGGCCCGCCCGCGCTGACGGCCGGATTCACGCGCACGATTCCTGTGCCCGCGTCCCGCTGCGGAATTCCCGCCGACGCTCGCGCCTATTCGTTGAACACGACAGTGGTTCCCCGGGGCAGTCTCGGCTACCTGACCGTCTGGCCCGAAGGCCAACCGCAGCCGCTCGTTTCCACTCTCAATTCTTTTCAGGGAGAGATCGTGGCCAACGCGGCGATTGTGCCCGCGGGCGTAAATGGAGCGATCTCGGTCTTCGTTACCGACACGACCGATGCGATCATCGACATCAACGGGTACTTCGCGCTGCCGGAAGCGGGCGGACTGCAGTTTTTTCCGTTGACTCCGTGCCGTGTGGCCGACTCGCGCCTGGGCTCGGGCAAGTCGGGAGCCTTCGGCGCTCCGCGGCTGTTGTCCGGCGGCATCCGGGACTTGCCGATTCCATCGAGCGGTTGCGGTGCTCCGGCGAGCGCCAAGGCCTACTCGGTCAACCTGACCGTCGTCCCGCCCGGGCTGTTGGCCTACGTGACGCTATGGCCGTCGGGACAGCCGCAGCCGTTTGTTTCGACCCTGAACTCTTTCGCCGGCGCGGTGGTGGCCAACGCCGCCATCGTGCCTGCCGGTACGGGCGGCGCCATCCGAATCTATGCTTCCGACCCCACCGACTTCATTCTGGACATCAACGGCTATTTCGCGGCTCCCGGCACAGGCGGGCTGAACTTCGCGCCAGTGGCTCCTTGCCGGATCGCAGATACGCGAGCCGGTTCCGGATTTACCGGTGCGTTTGGAGCGCCCACGCCCGCTTCTGGTTCTACGCGCACGCTGCCGGTCCCGTCCAGCGGGTGCGGTTTGCCGGCCAACGCCCGCGCGTACTCGTTCAATGTGACCGTGGTGCCCTCCTCGCCGCTCGCATACCTGACCACCTGGCCGGCGGGTCTGCTTCGACCGCTGGTTTCGACCCTGAATTCGTTTCGCGGCTACGTGGTCGCTAACGCGGCAATCGTCCCGGCCGGGACGGACGGCGCGGTGAACTTCTACGTGACCGACCCGACCAACCTGGTGGTGGATGTCAACGGGTATTTCGTGCACTAGCCCAAGTTGTCCCTTCCTCGCCCGCGATTCTCAGATCGCCGGCCGGCCATGCTGCAGGCAGAGAGCGACCAGGTCCGCGATGTTCGCCTCGCCCACACACATCACGGTGTCCGCGCCACCCCAGTAGATCTTGACCGTTCCATCGGGCTCAGGGACCGCGCCGCAGGTGAAGACCACGTTGTGGACATATCCGGTGATCTCCCAGGGGGCCTCCGGCTGCAGAATCCAGGAGTCGCCGACTCCTACGATGTTCGCCGGGTTCCGCAGATCGTGGAGCGCAACGCCCAGACGATAAACGGATCCATCCATCGTTCGGAAGACCCCGTGATAGATGGAAAGCCATCCCTGCTCCGTTTTGATCGGCGGCGCTCCCGGGCCGATCTTCATTTCGTCCCAATGATAGGGAACCGGTTTCATGATGAGCTGGGACTCGCCCCAAAAACGTAGGTCCGGCGAATAGGAAATCCAGATCGACCAGGGAGAGATTTCCGAATGCGGGCGGTCAAGCCGGGCATAGAGCCCATCAAACTTCTCGGGAAAGATCACCACGTTCCGATAGTCGGCCTCGGTGATGAGCGAGACTCGCTCGATCCCTCCGAAGTCTTTCGTTTTGGCCAGGGCGATCCGCACCCCATGCCGCGAGTAAGCGCTGTAGGTGATCAGATACTCGCCTTCCACCTGCGTGATGCGCGGGTCTTCGACGCCGAATTCCTCGTAGGCGGCAAAAAGGCCTTCGCGCTCGGGTGTGAGGAAAGGCTCGGGATCGGCTACGAATCGAAATCCGTTCAGACTGCGCGCCAAACCGAGAATCGACCGTCCCGTGCGCAGATGGGAACGGAAGAGCATGATGTATTCGCTCCCATGTTTCACGACCGCCGCGTTGTGGACGGTCTCCACCGGGTACGGGATGTCAGCCTTGGTAAGGATCGGATTGTGGAGGTATCGCCTGACGATGTCTGGTTTCATGATCGCTTCGCAGCTTCGAGGTCAAAAATCCGGGCGTAGACCCGTTCGTAGGCTTCCACCATCGTCTCGATGGAAAAACATTGCAGGACGCGGGTGCGGCAGGCGGCCGGATCGATTTCACCAACCCATCTGACCGCCTGCGCCGCCTCAGCGACAGTGTTCACCAGAAACCCCGTCTGCCCGTCCTTGATCACTTCACGGCAGGAACCCAAGTCCATCGCGATCACGGGTACACCGGCGGCATTCGATTCCGCCAGGACAAGGCCAAACCGCTCAGGTATGGTGTTCAGGTGCAGGACCGCTCGAGCGCGGGCAAACAAGTCGTTCTTGCCGGGTACGCCGACGGGCCCAACATAACGGATCTGCCCCCCGTCAAGGTGCGGCTCCACCTGCTCCCGGAAGTACGTCTTGTCCTGGATGATGCCCGCGATCAGCAGCGGCAGCCCACTCCGGCGGGCCACCTCGATGGCCAGATGAACTCCCTTATCGGGGTGAATCCGGCCGAGGAAGATCAGGTCATCGCCGCGCGACCGCTGGAGCGGGTACAACGAGAGATCGATTCCGTTGTACACGGTCGCCAGGTAATTCAGCCCTGGCGCGCGATCGGAGTCGCTGATGGAAACGAAGTATCCGTCCCGGTACTTCCGGTAGACCGGTAGGATCTTCGGTGAGGAGAACCCGTGGATCGTGGTCAGGACCGGGGTTTTGACCAGCCGCGAGTAAGTCAATGCCATGAAGTCGTAGTGACTGTGGATCAGGTCAAACCCGGCGGCGTGCTCGAATGCTTCGGAGATGTGAAGGTATTCGGCCACTTTCGGATCGGCGGCAGGATCCTCTTCATATCCCCTGTCGACGACCGCATGCAGGCGGGCCTTGGTCACGGAATCCCGGCTGGCGAACAGGGTCACGTCCCAACCGCGGGCGACCAGCCCTTCGGTGATGTTGCCGGCGACCGTCTCCCAGGCGCCGTATTGGCGAGGCGGCGTTCGCCAGGCGACCGGCGACAGCATAGCCACACGTTTGGCGGGTATCGTCATGCTCTCAGCCGTCTTCGGGTTGCATTGCCGCCAGTAGATCGTCAACAGAGACCGTGGCGAAGCCTGTCGCGTGATCGGCCAGTCCGTATGGGATGATCAGTTCGTCCCCGTGGAGGAGAGCGCCGCAGGTATAAACGACATTCGGCACGTATCCTTCCCGTTCGTTCTCGCTCGGCCGAAGGAACGGCTCGCGGAGGCGGCCGATTACCTTGCTGGGATCGTCGCGATCCAACAGAAACGCGCCAATGCAGTACTTTCGCAGAGGACCGACGCCATGGCTGAGCACCAGCCAGCCCGCATCGGTTTCGATCGGAGATCCGCAGTTCCCAAGCTGGACCAACTCCCACGGAAGGGCAGGCTTGAGGAGCAATGTGCACTTATTCCAGAAGTGGACGTTATCGGAGAACATGATGTAGATGCTCTCGTTGTCCTGGCGCGAGAGCATGGCATAGAGCCCGTTGATCTTCCGGGGGAAGAGCGCCATCCCTTTGTTCTGCGCGGCCGGCCCGTTTAGGGTGATAAAGCGAAAGCGAAGGAAATCGACGGTCTCCACCAGCTCCGGCATGACCACCTTGCCATCGAAGGCCGTGAAGGTCGCGTAATAGATGCGGCTGCCGTCCTCGTTCCGGAAACAAACGAACCGCGCGTCCTCGATGCCGTTGCGCTGCGAGGGCGTCGCGGGGAACAGGATGCGCTCGGATAACTCCTGGTCCGGCTGGAACTGGACCTCGTAGTTGGAGCGGGCGAGCACCCAGATTCCCTGGGCGGCGTTGTGGTCTTCCAGGCTCATTCCCTCCGGACGGCGGAACTGTTCAGCCTTGAGACCGGCGCGAAGCTCTTCCAGTGCGAACGACTCCCCGAGGTTGTGCATCACCCGGCGCGCGAAGTCGCAGGTCAACCCCAGTTCGGAGAGCTTCCGCCCGAACAGCGCCTTTTCGTACTGAGGGTTTGGAATCTGGCGCGGCTCGGTGAGGAAACCGCCATCGGAGAATACCTCGATCCGATGATCCGGATGAATGATGCCGGTTCGAAAGGTGATGGACGAAACATGGCCCTCGCCGGTGGCGCGCAGGCTGAGAATGAACCGCACAGCGCCGGTTGGCAGACTGGTTTGATCGGGGTGGGGGACGATGGAGGGATTGAACAGCGCAGCGGATTCCAAAGAGTATTCGGCCAGAAAATACGAACCGATTAACATCCGTCTTTGTTCGGAGACCTCGGCATCCGTCGATAACATCTCGCGGACTTGTTCAAAACGTTCCAGAAAGAGATTGCGGATCTGCTGGTGCCGCTCGGAGAACTCGGCGGAAACTTCGTCCAGAAGAGGGCCGACCCGGTCTTCCGGAAGGGACATGATCCGCGCGATGATACCGCCAACGCGTTGTGAATCCCCCGGAGAGAATGGCCGTAGAAGGACGCGCGACTGGTCGGGCTTCAGGACCGTGCTCGAGCGCTTGACGAGGATGGAATTGGAGTTCATAGTGCGGCGTACGCTCCGATGGCGATCGGTTCCCTGAAACTCGCCACCATGTTTTGTGCCAGCCGCATCTCCGCCAGCGACAGCAGGAAGGCCAGGGTGGACTCGGCGCCCTGGTTCCCATTGACCCGATCCACGTGCAGTCCATCGCCGCAGCCACCGCTCTCGGGGGAGTAGAGTTCGAGGCCGAGATCGTTCCAGCCAATGAACCAATCGAAGGCGCGCTGCGCCTGCTCGTACCACCAGAAGTCGGAGGTGGCGCGATAGGCCTCGAGACAGGCGGAGACCGTCGCCTGGGCCTCGATGGGCTGCTGATCAAAATTGGCGCGCGGGCCGCCATGACGGTAAAACCCATTGCTGCCAATCGGCCGGAAGTGTCCTTTCTCCGAAATCTGCAGCTCGGTGAGCCAGCGGAGGGCCTGCAAACCCCGATCCAGTACTGCCGGCTGTCCGATGGCGCGTCCGCTCAGGATCAGGGCGTGGGCGAGCTTCGCGTTGTCGTAGGACAACTCCTCCTCAAACCAGCACCAGTCGGGCTTGGCGCTGCGGTCAAAGAGGTCCATGAGCCTGGCCGCGAGCGTCTCGCGGGTCTGGTTGACGAGGCTGTCACCGCTCAGCCGGCGCAGGTACTCGTGGATGCCGATCAGACCGAAGGCCCAGGCTCGCGGCGACGTCAGCTCCGTCAGCGCCGGCAGCGCGAGGGCAAAGAGTTGTCCCGCCATCATCTGGAATTCCCGGAACGGCGAACGTCCGACGCCGATGCCAAGAGCCCACAGCGCCCGGCCCTGGCAGTCCTCCGATCCCTGGTCATCGAGCCAGCGCCGGTCAAAGCTCATGTGGTTGTGAAAGCGTTTCTCTTTTGCGTCGAAGGCGTGATGAAGAAAGGCGGCGCAGGTGGTGGCAACGGCTCGCACTTGCTCTGGCTCCTCACCGAGTTCGCCGAGCAGCACGGCGAGAATGAAGGCGCGCGCATTGTCGTCGGTGCAGTAGCCCTCGGAAAAATTCGGGACGGAGAAAATCGCGTGCTGGAAGACGCCGGTCGAATCGGTCATCCGTAAGAGATGATTCAGCTTCACCTCCGGCAGCGCCCGGGGGCGCTGGTCGAGGGTTTTGGTGACCAGGGATTTGCGGGAAAGGGCGGCCCCGTCCAGCCGCGAGCGCTCAAACGAGCGCATGTAGAGCTGCGCGACGTTGCTCCAGATCATTTCACGTCCCATCCGGTAGGCCGTCTTGCGAATCGCGTGGCGCCTCGTGTCATCCCTAAGCAACGCCGTCACCTCGCGCGCGATCGCCGCGGCATCGCCGAAAGGCACCAGCACGCCGCGGTCGTCGGCCAGGAGTTCCGCCGCGTGCCAATACGGCGTGGAGACGACGGCTTTGCCCGCGCCAAACGTATAGGCCAGGGTACCCGACGTGATCTGTGCTTCGTTGAGATAAGGGGTGATGTACAGGTCCGCGGCGCCAATGAACTCCTTCAGGTTCTCCAGCTCGACAAACCGGTTGTAGAAGATGACGTTCTTCTCTACCTTGTTTTTTCTAGCCAGGATTTCCAGGCTCAGCCGATAGGCTTCCCCATGCTCACGCAGCTCGTTTGGATGCGTCGCGCCCAGAACAATGTAAACGACATCGGGAAACTCCGCCACAATCCTTGGCAGGGCGTTGAGCACGTACTCGATTCCCTTGTTCGGCGAAAGCAGGCCAAAGGTCAGCAGAACGACCTTTCCTTCTACGCCAAACTGGTCTTTGAAATAGGTCGGGTCGACGAACCCCACGTCGGGAATGCCATGGGCGATCAGATCGATCTTAGCCAGCGGCGCTTCGTAAATGCCCTGCAGCATCTCGCGCCCGCGTTCAGCCATGACGACGAGGCGCGTCGAAAGAGT
This sequence comes from Bryobacteraceae bacterium, assembly GCA_046160045.1. Classification (GTDB taxonomy): domain Bacteria; phylum Acidobacteriota; class Terriglobia; order Bryobacterales; family Bryobacteraceae; genus CAZGUX01. The sequence goes on along the minus strand of JBJXGR010000146.1, from coordinate 17,336 downwards.
AATCAACTCCCGCATGACACGCCGCTGGTCCGCTCTCGGTTCGCGCAGCACCGTGTGCAGCGTGGTGACCACCGGCATCCTCAGCTCGCGCAGGAACGCCAGAATGTGACCTCCGGCAGGTCCGCCGTAAATGCCGAACTCATGCTGAAGGCAGACGATGTCCACGTTGCTGATGTTGAGGAAGTCCGCGGCTCGCAAGTACGACGACAGGTCTTGCTCTTCAATCTCGAACCGGACTACCTCCGGGTATTCGTAGCCGTCTTTGATGTCGTTGACCGACACGGCGAAACAGTGGCTTTCGCGATGTGCGTCCGCGACCGCGGCGAGCAGGTCGGTGGTGAACGTGGCAATGCCGCATTTGCGCGGCAGGTGGTCGCCCACAAAAGCAATTTTTCGAACCTTGGAGGCTTCCTTCATAAAGCAGTCCTTTCATTCTTCCGGCCGGTGTCCCTGCCAGAGCCCGCGGTCAATGCCTCCGCCGCCCTCGAAGTGGAAGACTTCTCGGGGCAATCCGCCTGTTACGCCGACGCCGGTGACCGGAAGTGGAGTGGATCCCGGAGATTCTGTAATTCCCGGTAGTAGTAGATCGGAGTAGGACGTTTTTCCTTGAATCGCAGCAGTCTCAAAAACTCGATTTCCTCACCCGTGGCATTGCCGCAGAGCAAAGGGTCCTTCAGGAACTCCTCGAAGCCGGGCTCCACATGGAAGGGACGGTCCGGCTCGCGCTCGACGAAGTCGAACTTCTTCAGATGGCCAAGAGTCAGCCTGCGGTTTAGCACAATTTCGACGCCAAACGTCTCGAGGTCGATGTCCCAGGATTCGATCAGGGGATCCACGAAGGAGACGCAATTATCGATCGACACATGGAAGACATCCGTGTCGAGAAACTCGAGGATGATCACCCTCATCTGTTCATAGCTTTGCTCGCTGAGGCGGGCTACCATGCGGAGCCAGTTCTCACTCCCCAGTTCTTCCCTCGCGACGCTTTTCGAAACATCCAGGAGCTTCTGGGTCACCAGCCGCTCGAGCGCACCAAATGGTTCCTTCTCGAAGATGTCGCGGATCTGCCGGTGCCTGGCTGGATTGCATTTGCGGAGAATCAGTTCCCGAAACTCCCTGAACAAGGGTCCAGGCGGGTCCGTTATCCGCTTCTTCAGGTATTCCTGGCGCTGAAGTTGAGCGAGTTTTGCCAGTTCACCTCCTGGAAGCCCCAGGAAGCCTTCCATCTTCTCGTAGACGTCCGTGCGATCGGGGGCGGGCGGGGCCTTCTTACCCGCCAGCAATTGAGAGATGTAGGATTCGGTCACGTGGGCGGCGGCCGCAAGACCCCTTTGATCGAGTCCCAACTCCTTCAGCCGGTGCCTGATGACGAGAACAAGATCCATTGGAGGCGAACGCTACTTTACCGCTGATACTTAAGCAGTTACCCCTACATTGTCGCAGATCCTCCTTGACAAGTAAAGAGACTTCACCGACACTGGTTAAGGAGCGCCATTCCTGGCCGTTCTGCGGATCAACTGAGCTAAGTCGGCTAGTCTGCCCTTCTCGTCTTAGCTAACTCAAAAACCCTGGAGGTTTCTTGTGTTCGATCCCAGTCAGAAGTCTACAGGCACCAACTACACGACCACGGTCGCGCTACTGTTCCTGGCCGTTATCTTCAGTCCGGCCCTGTGGGTCGTATCCGGTCCGACGGGCTATCCATCTTTGGTAAAAGCGCTGTCAGCCAGCACGCTGTTCCTTGGGTTAGCCTGGCTGAATTGGAAGAAGTCCTCCCAACTAACGATGCCTTCGATCGAGACCCCTGGCGTGAGAACGAAATGATCGCCAGACGCGTGAACCTGTTGAAGTTTCGTCCGGAGACATCGATGCCCCCGGCGAACGCACGAGCGTATCGGTCGCTGCGGTGTTTGTTGATCGCACACAGTGTGACGGGTACGAACGGCCGTAGGCCTGGCTGGTAGGGAGCATATGGCACTCATCACGATCAAACTGACCTTCGGGGAACTGGAGCAGTTGACCACGCTGGCCTCAGATGAGCTATTCCGGCGAGAGTTCATCGATCGCCGATTGCCCGGGTATGAACCTAACTCCACGGAGATGAGCGTTGGCAAGGCTTTAGTCGCACGCCTGCGCGCCTTGGCGCAGCCCGGATGCTTGAAGAGAACGCCACCGGCTGGGATGGTGGGCTGATGAGCCGGAAACCCCTCCACAGCGGCCGGACAGGAGCACCCAGTGCCGTTTGATCAGTTTACCCCTCGAACCTTCACCGAGACTTCGGTACGCCAGCATGTGCCGACAGTGTCCGGCGTCTATGGAATTTCGAATGCGCGCGAGTGGATCTATATCGGAGAGACCGACAATCTTCAGGAAACTCTCCTGGAGCACCTCGGCGAGCAGAATACGCCGATTGTGCAACGGCAGCCAACCGGATTTGTGTTCGAGATCTGTGGTGGCGTGAGACGGCCGACGCGACAGGATCGCCTGATTCTCGAATACGAGCCAATTTGTAACCGCCACTGGTCGCGGCACCGATAATCGTCCACATGGACGTGGCGAAGGAGCGGAACGAACAGAAGGAGATCCCACGATGCAGAGCCTGAAGACGCACTTTCTACTCAGAGGTTTCAGTCAAGCGATGGGGGTCCGTATCTTCTCGTTTGAAGGCGTCGCGCCCGACCGGACGCGCGCGGCATTTACGGTTCAGACCGATCTGGCCCTGACCCGGAGCTATGGCATCCGCCTGCAGGAACTGCCGCTCCTGTGCCTGGCGATTCTGGAGCGGAGTGCCGAAGGCGATCAGGAACGGAAGTTCACCTACACTGAGGAGGACATGCGCGTTCATGCCAGCGATTGCGCGGCAGCGCGAGAGGCTGCAGCACTAAAGAGAAAAGGGCCGCGTAAGCCTCCCACCGAGAACGTCGGGGCTGCCTGGCGGGTTCCCCGCTGGTAGTGGGAGCGTTCGGCAAATCGCCATTCCGATTCCACAAGACGATCTGATAATCTGGTCGGTCACTATCGAGCGGAAGGAGAACGTCATGCGGAATTGGTTGCTCATAGGCGCGGGTTTGACTCTTTGGACGGCCGTTGTTTTACCCCAGTCTAAGGTAACGCAGGGGAGGCCTGTGGGCAGCGGCCGGTTCAAGGTCAGCCGGAAGTTCATCTATCCGGAGGCGTTCAAGGCGGGCAAACCGTACAATCCCGGCGTACTGGTGGGCGACACCCTTTACATCGCAGGGCAGATTGACAAACATCCGCAAACCGACGCCCAGCCCAAAGGCATCGCGGAGCAGACCCGGATGGCGATGAGCAACGTGGGGCACGTGCTGCGCGCCGCCGGAATGGACTTCGGGAACGTCGTTTCGTGCCATGTCCTGCTCGCCGACATGAGCCAGTACAAGGAGATGAACGAGGTCTACGGGGGATTCTTCGGTCCCGATCATTATCCTGCACGAACCACGATCGAAGTCCCGGGACTCCCGGGCGGCGCCAACCTGGAAGTCACCTGCATCGCCTATGCCAACAAGTCGAAAATCGCACTGGTCGTCCCGCCCGCCGGAACGATTCCTCCCGCCATGGGTCCATACCGGCCAGGCGTGTGGGCGGGCGACACGCTGTACGTCTCCGGCATCGGGGGGCGCAAGGCGACCAACGAACTCGATGCGACGATTGAAGGCCAGACCAAACAGTCGATGGGCAACATCGGCCAGATTCTCTCCGCCGCCGGCCTGAAGCACAAAGACATTGCCTTCGCGAATGTCTACTTCCTGGATCCGGACGGATACAAAGGGCCGGTGTACGGCAAGCTCAACTCCGTCTACAAGGACTTCTTCGCGCTGGGGACGGCGCCCAGCAGGGCCAGCTTTTGTGTATCGAAGCTGCCGGGGACAATCAGCGTCGAGATCACGATGATCGCCACGCGCGACCGGGCGGGGAAAGGCCGCGTGGTCCCGGACGCCTCGGGTCCGAGCCCGACCTCCTCCAACGGCGGCGTGCTGGACGGAGATACGCTCTACACCTCGGGAAAGTCGGGAACGGGCGCCACCCTGGAAGAGCAGATGCGTGACTCTCTCGAGAGCATCCGCCGCATTCTGCACCTGGCGGGAATGGACCTGGAACACGTGGTGGACGCGCATGTCTATCTGAAGGACATCCAACAGATGAATGCGATGAATGCCATCTTCACGGAGTACTTCCCCAAGAATCCGCCTGTCCGCACTACGGTCAAGGTGATCCAACAACAACTGGAACAGGTGCAAGTGGTTGCGGTCCGATAGGGTGGCGCCGGGCGGCGTTGTTGGTCGCCCGGCGCAGTACCTGGCATTGTGGCTGGGTATGCCGGGTTGGGGCCCCTGCGAAATCAAGATACACTCCGTTTGACTTCGAGGCACCCATGGCGATAGGGTAAGTCCCAGCCATGAATCGCAGACAACTTCTCCGCACCGCTCCGCTCGCGGCCCTGGCCGCCCAGTCGGAGGCCCAGGAGTCGAAGCCGTTCGCGGGTGAAAAGAGCAAGCTGAAGATCACCGGAGTCCGGCTGGTGCAGACCCGGCCGCGCAAGCCCGCGCCGGCCTACACGCCTTCGGCCGGATCGTGGTCGACAGGAGGCGTGGAAGTCGCCAACCCGATGTCGGTCTATCCCGAGTACAAAGCCATGCGCTCGCTGTTCATGGCGGGTCCTGGAAAGGTACCGAGCTTTACGGTCGAGATTTCCACCGATAAAGGCATCAAGGGCTACGGCAACGGTGGACCAGGCGGGGGGACCATTGTCATCGAGCACCTGACCAAGCTGCTGATGAACGAGGATCCGTTCGCCTATGAACGGCTGTGGGACATCTGCTGGCGCTCCACGATGTCGTACGGGCGGATGGGGGTGACCATGAATGCGATCTCCGGCGTCGACATGGCGATCTGGGACATCATCGGAAAGGCGCAGGGGCTGCCGGTGTATAAACTCATCGGCGGCGCAGTGAAGCCTCGGGTACCGGCATATTGCACCGGGAACGACATCGAGCAGCACGTCGAAGGCGGGTTCAAGCGCCTGAAACTGGCGATCCCTCACGGTCCCGCGGACGGGATCCAGGGGATGAGGACCAACGAGGAACTGGTCAAACGCGCTCGACAGGCATTGGGACCCGACGGCGACATCATGCTGGACTGCTGGATGGCGTGGACGGAAGACTACACCATCGAGATGTGCAAAATGCTGGAGCCTTACCGCGTGTTCTGGGTGGAGGAAGTACTGCAGCCCCACGACTACGCCGGTTTCGGACGGCTCCGGCAGAAGATCACCTCGACACGGATTGCCACCGGCGAGCACGAGTACGGGCGGTACGGATTCCGGTATCTGCTCGAAGCCCAAGGCGCCTCCATCTGGCAGCCGGACATTCAATGGTGCGGCGGGCTGACGGAACTGCTCAAGATCGGGGCCATGGCGGCGGCCTATGACATTCCGGTGATTCCGCACGGAGGCGGGTTGAACGGCGCGATCCACTGGACCATCTCGCACGTCAATGCGCCCTGGGCGGAGTTGTTCATACCAGCGCCTGGCGGACCGAAAGAGGTCTACCAGTTGTGGGAGGAGCAATACGAGATCAGCCGCGGGCCGGAGGGGATCTACACCAGGCCGCACGATCGTCCAGGCTGGGGCTGGGACACGGAACCCGTTTCGTAGGCCAGTACCTTAAGTCTGGCCAACATGCTGTTTGAGTGTCGGCCGGATGATTGGTCGAACGCCCTAGAATGGACCCGGTACGGTTTGGACCGACGGCCGGGTTGGCAGCGACGAAATTTCTGATAAACTGAAACAGTCCGTGCTTCTGAACCGTAACTAAGTTTGTAGACTGCCGATGCCGTTGCGCTTTCTTACGATCCTGTTAGCGACCGTTCCTCTTCTTGCGGACGGGCCTTACTTCGAGGGCAACCGGAGCCTGCTCGACCAGTACGTCGCGGCAGCTAAGGCCCAGCGCTTGAAGCTGGAAGGCGCGACGATGCAAGTAGACATTCGCGCCGAAGTCCCCAGGCTCAACCAAAAAGGCCACTTACGCGCGATGCGTAAGATCGCTTCGCTAGGGCGGATTACTTACGATGCGATCCGGTTCGATGGGGACAAGTCCATCCGCAACAACGTGATTGCCAAATATCTGGCGGCGGAAACCGAAGCCAGCGAACCGGGAGCCCCGTCGCTTGCGGTCACGCCCGACAACTACAAGTTTAAGTACAAGGGCGAGCGGCAGTTGGATGGACGCCGGGTGCATCTGTTCGAGATCAAGCCGCTCAAGAAGCGCGCCGGGCTGTTCCAGGGCGAGCTGTGGATCGACTCGACGACGTTTCTTCCCCTGCGAGAGGCAGGCAAACTCGTAAAGACGCCCTCCATCTTCCTGAAACGCGTTCGATTCGTGCGGGACTACCGGATCGAGGGCGACCTGGCCCTCCCTGCCCAATTCCGGAGCGAGGTCGATACCCGGGTGGCGGGACACTGCACGCTCATCGTCGCCTACAGCGGCTATTCTTTCGGCCCAACGCGGGCCGGGTCGGTCATCGCCGATAACCCGTGAGCCCGGATCGCACCGTCAACCGGACGCCAGCGCGGCGACAATTTTTGCCCGCCGCTCTCCAAAGCAACAAATAGTTCGCTAACCTCGTAGAGAACGCCATGCGTACCCTTTTCCTCAACCCTCCTTCTTTTGAGGGGTTTGACGGTGGTGCCAGTTCGCGCTGGCCGGCCTCCCGGGAGATCGAATCCTATTGGTATCCGGTGTGGTTGTGCTATCCGGCAGGTCTGCTGCCCGACAGCAAAGTCGTGGACGCTCCGCCGCACAAAATCTCGATCGAACAGACGGTTGAGATGGGCAAGGACTTCGAGCTTCTGGTGCTGTTCACCTCAACGCCCGGGTTCCACGTCGACGTCAAGATGGCGGAGATGATGAAGGACTCGAACCCGAAGCTCAAGGTCTGCTTCGTGGGTCCTCCCGTCACCACCGAACCGGACAAGACCCTACGGACCAGCACCGCGATCGACTTCGTGGTCCGGCGAGAGTTCGACTATCAGATCGTCGACTACGCCAATGGCAAGCCGCTCGAGGAGATCCCGGGGGTCAGCTTCCGCAGGAACGGCGTGATCCAGAACAACCCCGAAGGCGGGTACATCGAGAACCTGGACAAACTGCCGTGGGTGACCAAAGTCTATAAGCGGGACCTGGACATCACGCGGTACAACGTTCCCTTCCTGCACAATCCCTTCATCTCGTTCTACACGTCCAGAGGCTGTCCGGCGATGTGCACGTTCTGCCTGTGGCCGCAGACTCATTCGGGGCATCGCTGGAGACTTCGCTCGGTGGACGACGTGGCAGCCGAGGTGAAGTACGCACTCGAAGCCTTCCCGAACATCCGCGAGATCTTCTTTGACGACGACACGTTCAACTACCAGAAGAAGCGAACCATCGAGTTGTGCGAGAAACTCGGTCCGCTGAACTTCACCTGGTCATGCACCTCCCGTGTCACTACGGATTACGACACGCTGAAGGCGATGAAGGAAGCCGGAGGCCGCCTCATGATCGTCGGGTACGAGTCGGGCGACACCCAGATCCTCAAGAACATCAAGAAGGGCGCGACGCTCGACATGGCGCGGCGCTTCACCGACAACGCCCACAAGCTCGGACTGACCGTTCACGGGGACTTCATCGTCGGCCTTCCCGGCGAGACCAGGGACTCGATCCGGCGCACCATCGATTTCGCCAAGGAACTCGATACCGAGACGATCCAGGTGTCGATCGCCCATCCCTATCCAGGCACGGAATTCTACGATTACGCCAAACAGAACAACCTGATCACGATCGACTCGATGACCGACGATGTGGGTCACCAGTTGCCGGTTGTCGTGTATCCGGACCTCGATCGGGCCGAACTCGTGGATTGGGTGGAGAAGTTCTACGGCGAGTATTACTTCCGCCCGCGGGTGATGTGGCGGGTGGTGCGCAAAGCGCTCTTCGACAGCAAAGAGCGGCGGCGCCTGGCGAAGGAAGCGAGAGAGTACCTGGCGCTCCGCTACAAGCGGAAGCGGTTTGTCGCCGAGCAGCGGGCCGCGGCGGCGAGCGCCGGAGACTGACGGGAGCGGGTAAGTGACTGGCCCCGACTCCGAGCGCCGGAAGATCAAGACAGCAGCCGTCACGGCCGTTGTTGTCCTCAGTAGCGTCCTCGGCAACTACTGGCTGACGCTGGGCATGCACCAGGTCGGCGAACCCAAGGCGCCCCTCGACTACATCACCTCCATTTTTCACCCGGCGGTCTTCGCCGGCGTGGTTCTGTTGAGCCTGTGGATGCTCTCCCATATGGCGCTGTTGAGCTTCGCCGACCTCAGTTACGTGCTGCCGGTCACCTCGGTCGGCTATGTGCTGGCCGCTCTGGCGGGAAAGTGGTTTCTCGGCGAGATCATCTCGACCACGCGGTGGCTGGGCATTGCTCTCATCATGGGAGGAGTCATTCTGGTTGGCCGGACGCCCCCATCCACGACGGGCGGACGGCCTCCGTCATGAAATGGCTTCTGGTAGCCATCGTGGTCCTGACCACGACCGCGAGCGAAGTGCTGCGGGCGATGGGGATGAGGCATCACGGCGAGATCCATGACTTCCGCCCCACGGCCGTCGGCCGGGCGTTGACGGTTCTGGCCCGCAACCGCTACATCGTCGCCTCCATCGTCTGTGCCGCGGCATCGTTCTTCGCCTTTCTGCGCCTTGTGGCGGTGGCGGATCTGAGCTTTTCGGTTCCCGCGACGGCGGCTAGCTTTGTTCTCGAGACCATCCTGGCCAGGTACCTGCTGCGCGAGCAGGTCAGCGCCTCACGCTGGGCCGGCGCCCTGCTGGTGACAGCCGGTGTGGGTCTGCTTTCCCTGTGAGCTGGTGGTTCACTCTCCCCGCCCTGGCCGCGGGAGGCTACTATGCGATCGCGCTGGCGGCCGGCATCGTGCGCCGGATCGGCCGCCGGAAGGAAGCGAATCCTTCCTACCTGCCGCCCATCTCGATTCTGAAACCTCTCCGCGGTCGCGACCCGCGTTTCCTGGAGGCCCTCCGCTCCCACGCCAGCCAGGATTACCCGGAATTTGAACTCGTTTTCGGGGTCTCGGATCCCGCCGACCCTGCCCTGGCCGACATCGAAATCCTGCGCCGTGAGTATCCGGAGCTCCGTATCGTTGTGGTCCAGTCCGTCACCGACGCCCCCAACCGGAAAGTCGGCGTCCTGATCGACCTCGCGCTCGAGGCACGGCATCCGGTCCTTCTGGTCAGCGACAGCGACATTCGGGTGGACCCGGGTTACCTGCGCGAGGTGGTCGGGCCGCTCTACCGGCCGGAGACCGGTGTCGTCACCTGTCTCTATCGCGCGACCGCCGAGTCTCTACCCGCCCGTTTCGAGGCCTTGGGCGTTTCCACCGAGTTCGCGCCCAGCGTCCTGGTAGCGCCGCTGGCCGGCGTCTCCGGATTCGCCCTGGGCTCGACGATGGTCTTTCGGGCCGCCGACCTCGAACGAGCAGGGGGATTCGCGGCGCTGGCCGGCTACCTGGCCGATGACTATCACCTTGGCCGGATCCTGTCCGGGTTGGGCCTTCGCGTTCACCTGTCCCATACCGTCGTCGAGACCTGCCTCTCCGGTTCGGGCTGGAGCGAGGTCTGGCGTCACGCCCTCCGCTGGTCCCGCACGATCCGGATGTCGCGGCCGGCCGGCTATTACGGATACCTGGCGACGCAGGCGACCTTTTGGGCGTTGCTTGCTCTCATCGCCGGGCACCCCGGTGTGGCCTCCGCTGTGATGGCCGTTCGCCTGGCTGCCGCCTGGGTGGTTGGCTCGATCGTCCTGAAGGATCCGAACGCGGCGCGTCTTCTCTGGCTGATCCCCCTGCGCGATCTGTGGGGCTTTGCGATCTGGCTTGCCGGCCTGTTCGGCGATTCGGTGGAATGGCGCGGGCTGCGGCTGCGGCTGACCTCGCGAGGTCGAATCCTGCCTGGTTCCTGACACGGATCACCCGCGGAAATGAGATTCTGGCAGGTTCGCATTTCTTACACATCACCGCCCTTCGTCACGCCGGGCCCCTACCCTGCTCTGGCCCGATTCCAGATAGTGGATTCCGGCTCGCCCGCCCTTCAGTTTTTGGTAGAACCGGCTTGCCTTATGCCGCCATGAGAGGTTATGATTGTGGGTTCTTACAGTCTGGTGAATGCCTGGAGCTCTAGCCAGGAACGCGAGCGCAGTTTCGAGGAGACGAATGTTCTTTCGAAATCGACGACCTGCAGTTCAACTTGGCTGTATCGCAGCCGCACTCATTTTGGTTCCGGGTTTGGCGCTCCCCCAGGGGTTGGTCGCCAACAGGAAGGTTCGATCCACGGTGTTCACCTCCCCCGGTGAACCGCCAAAGATCAACGGCAACGCCTATCTGGCGGGCGAGATGCCCAAGTTCTCGTTCGCCGATCCGGCCTTCGGTACCACGCTCGCCGGCGAGGAACTTCTGCTCGCCCGCGCGGATGAGGCTTTTCAGACGGGAAAGCGTTTCTATCGGCTTGGCAACCTCCCCGAGGCCCGAATCCAGTTCGATCGAACCATGGATCTCTACATGAAGGCCTTCCAGAGAACCAAGGACCGCACGCGGCTGCAGCCGCGCTTCGACGAAATGGTGGACTCGATCTACCGGCTGGAACTGACCGGGATGGAAGCCGCGATCCCGGCCCAGGAGCCCCGCTTTGAAAAATCCCCCCTCGAAGACATCCTTCCACTTACCTTCCCCGTTGACCCCAAGCTGAAGAGTAAAGTGAAAGCCGAGTTGCAGGCGACCGTCTCCCAGCTGCCGCTGACAACGAACGATGCCGTCCTCGGATTCATTCAGTACTTCGCCGGGCGCGGGTACCGGACCCTGGTCAGCGGGCTGGAGCGCGCTGGGCGATACCGGCCGATGGTCCAGCGGATTCTGAGCGAAGAAGGCGTGCCTCAAGAGTTGATTCATCTGGCCCAGGCGGAGTCGGGATTCTACCCGCGAGCCGTTTCCCGCATGAGGGCGACCGGGATGTGGCAGTTCATGGCGTTTCGCGGCAAGCAGTACGGACTGGACCAGACCCAGTGGGCCGACGATCGCCTTGATCCCGAGAAGGCGACTCGGGCCGCCGCACGGCACTTGCGGGATCTGTACGACCAGTTCGGGGACTGGTATCTGGCGATTGCCGGCTACAATTGCGGGCCGATGGCGGTCGAGAGGGCGGTCGAACGCACCGGTTACGCCGACTTCTGGCGCCTTCGGGCCGAGCGCATGCTGCCGCTCGAGACTTCCAACTACGTGCCCATCATTCTGGCCATGACGATCATGACCAAGAACGCCAAAGAATACGGATTGGAGGGTGTGGTTCCGCAGCCTCCCCTTGACTATGATGTCGTCGAGATGACGTCTGCGACGCACCTGGCTCTGATTGCCGACCTCACGGAAACACCCGTCTCTCAGATTCAGGACCTGAATCCGGCGTTGCTCCGAAACATCGCGCCGCTCGGATACGCTTTGAGGGTGCCGAAATCGAAAGGGGACATGGTGGCTTCGATCCTTCGCACGGTTCCGGCCGAACGGCGAGCCTCGTGGCGCGTCCACCGCGTGGGCGGCGGAGATACACTGGCGACGATCGGCAAACAGTACGGGGAAGCGCCAACCGCGATTGCCCGGGTGAATCAGCTCGAGCCCGGCGACCCTCCAGTGGGTGAACTGTTGCTGATTCCCAAAACGCAGAGTCCTCGCATCGAGGGCCGAACGCCGGCTCGACCCGTGTTGACCCGCGGAAAGTCGGCCAGTGCGCGCACCACGGCGCGGCCGCACCGCCGGACTCCCGCGGCTGCCAAGGCCGCCCGTCCTCGCGGCGTCCAGACCGCTTCCAATCGTTCGCGCCGCGGCTGATCCGCCTTCTTCCACGTGAAGCCGGAGCTCCTCCGGCAGGAGCCCTGTCGAATTCCTCGCAAAAGCTCCAACTGCCTCTTGCCTGTTTGCAAAAAAGGTATATTCTAGGGTTGAAGTGAATCGTCCGTGCGACAGGAGGCACGACTAATGTTTCATACCTGGTTCAGTCTCAATGACGAAGAACTGGACGACTATCGCGATTTCGACGATGAGCACGAGGGTGCAAACCTCGATGATTATGATGCGGGCGAGGAGGAAGACGAGGATGACGAGCCGGCCCCGGTAGCGCCTCCGCCGGTCGCCGAGCCCGGACCCCCTCCGGTGCCCGTCGAAGCGCCCGCGGACGCTCCGGCGGCCGCTGCGGTCGCGCCTGCAAAGGCGCCGGCCAAGGCGAAGAAGGCCGCCAAGAAGGCTCCAGCGAAGAAGGCTCCAGCGAAGAAGGTTGCAGCCAAAACGGTGCCCGCGAAGGCCCCGGCCAAAAAGGCCGTGAAGAAATCGGCTCCCGCCAAGGCGGCGAAGAAGGCCGCTAAGAAGCCAGCCCCGGCAAAGGCGGCGAAAAAGGCCGCTAAGAAGCCCGCCCCGGCCAAGAAGAAAGCCGCTCCCCCAAAAGCGGTGAAGAAAGCTCCACCTAAGAAGGCTGCCAGGAAAGCTCCCGCCAAGGCCAAGAAAACTTCAAAGAAACGATAGCTGGAAGTCCGGGTGGGGACCTCTTCGGTTCCCACCTTCCTTCTTTGGTTGGGACTTCTTCCGGGATGCGAAGTCCGCCTATTCCTTGCCTACCACTTTCCGGCACCGTTCGAACAATTCCAGCAGTGCGTCTGCGTACTCTTCCGCACTCCGGCCGCCCTTCCCGGAAAAGCCTGTGCTGGTCGTCCCTTTCCCGTACCCGGTCGAGACAGCGATGAACTTCATCAACTCCAGAGCCACTTCGTCCTTGCTTCGCGAAGGGGGAGTGGATTGCGTTTCTTTCTGAGGGGCTTCGTCCGCCATGCGTGCCTGGTTCTCCTCGATTCATCAGGCCGGCCGCGGCTCACCGTAGGCGCGGACCCTGATGTGCTAAAACACTAGGTTACTTCATTTCCCATGCCCGTTCAGGCGGTCCGGCACATCCGCCGTATGCGAGGAGGCGCACAGGCACACCTGGTGGAAGCCGACGACGGCCATTTCTATGTCGTCAAGTTCCTCAACAACGCACAGCACCGCCGGGTCGTTGTGAACGAACTCGTTTGCTCGATGTTTCTCCAATTCCTGGACATCTCCATTCCCCCTTGGGAGTTCATCGAGTTGGCTCCGGAGTTCGTGCGGGACAATCCGCAAGTCGCCGTGGAACTGGGCCGGAACCGCGAACTGCCGGCAGGAGGGTGGCACTTCGGGTCGCGCTTTCCCGGAGATCCGGCCGTCGTCGCGGTCTACGATTTCCTTCCCGACGCGCTACTGCCCGGGGTGGCGAATCTGGCGGAGTACTGCGGTGTCCTCGCCTTCGACAAATGGGTGGGCAACGCCGATGCCCGTCAGTCCATCTTCTTCCGCGCCCGTCTGCGGGAATGGAATCGCGGGGACCACCCCAGAAAGCAAGGGTTCGTGTCTCTCATGATCGACCACGGCTACGCGTTCAACGGGCCGCACTGGGACTATGTCGACTCGCCCCTTAACGGCCTGTATCTTCGCAAGCAGGTGTACGCCGCGGTCCGCTCGCTCGACGACTTCCAGCCGTGGTTGGACCGGATTGTCCATTTTCCGGAGGATTTCGTCGACCGCGCATGGCGTCGCGTACCGCCGGCTTGGGTGGATGGCGACGAGGCGGCCCTCGAGCAGTTGCTGGTACGCCTTCTGAGCCGGCGCAAACGGCTACCCAACCTGATCGCCGACATGCGGGACTGCCGCTCGAATCCCTTCCCCGCCTGGACCTGACCAAACCTCCAGTACCGCCTGATCCACTCTGACAACACCTCCGCCCGGGACGTCGCTAAACCACGCCACCTCAAACCCAGAACGACAAAAAAAACAACTTTTGATGATTCTGTTCGTCTACATTAAAGAGTGTGTGGGTGCTGCGGAGGTAACTGGCCAGACGGTCGTTTGGGTGAGAGTTTCATCCTAACCGCCGGGCAGGTTTCCCGAGCTTTTTTTCCAGGTTTACGGTTTTCCACTTAGAAGACCGGCCGGATTTTCTTAGGGGGTTAGAGAAATGACCAAGCATCTTTTCAGGATGAGCTTGCCTTTTTGGGCGGCTCTCGCTGCCTTCGGGCAGTCCACCACGGGCGAGATCCTCGGTACCGTCGTTGACGGAACCGGCGCCCTCGTCGCGGACGCGCGTGTCGCCGTGCGTCACATGGAAACCAACATCGTCAAGGAGGCAGTCTCCTCGCGGGAGGGCGCTTTTCGCATCCTCCAGTTGCCGATCGGCAATTTCGAGATCTCCGTCGAGAAGGCGGGCTTTGCCAAATACAAGCAAGGACCGATCTTTCTCGCTCTCAATCAGAAAGCCGACCTGAAGATCTCCCTCGTGGTGGCGTCCGCCCAGGAGACCGTGACGGTGAGCACGGAGGCGCCCATCATCAACACCACCAACGCCGAGATCGGCGTGAATTTCGACTCTAAGCGCGTGACCGAACTCCCGTTGTCCACCAACCGGAACGTGCTGAACCTGGCGGCATCGGTACCCGGCGTCACTCAACTTTCGTCGGGCAACAACAACTTCGGCAGCAACGGGAACCAGGGCACGGAGAACGCCAGCCTGGCCTATTCGGCAAACGGCATGCGGCTTCGGTCGAACGCGTTCTACATCGATGGCCAGGATTCCTACTATGCCTCCACGGGCGGTCTGCTCCAAGGCCTGAACAACCCGGACATCATCGCGGAAGTCCGGATCATCACCAACCAGTTCCTGCCCGAGTTCGGGCGCGCCGCCGGATCGGTGATGAACATCGTCACCAAGAGCGGCTCGAACGACTTCCATGGAAGCGCCTTCTGGTTCCACAACAGCAACAAGCTGAATACGCTGAGCAACACTGACAAGAGCGCGGGGTTCAAAAAGGCTCCGTACCGCGTGGAAAACCAGTTTGGAGGCACCTTCGGGGGGCCGGTCATCAAGGACAAGACGTTCTTCTTTGGATCGCTCCAGCGTTGGACGGACCGTCGCTTGGGATCGGGCGGCACCATCAACGGAGCCCCGACGGAGGCCGGGCGGCAGGCGCTGCAGTCGATCGCCGGCGCCCGTCCCGCCGTTCAGGCCTTCCTTGAAGGCCTTCCCGCGGGTGCGGCCAACGGCCAGGTGCGAACGCTGGTCGCCGATGGGCGCACCATCAGTGTTCCACTGGGCGACTTGACAGGCGCCGCGGCCGGGAAGTTCAACGATTGGCAATACTCAGGCCGTATCGATCACCGGTTCAACGACAAGCACACGCTGCTCGGGCGCTACATGGTCGACGACTCCCTATCCTCGGGCACGGGTCAAGCCACCCCTCCGGGCCTCACCAGTCTGGTTCCGCAGGACAGCTATTCTCTCAGCGTGGGCGTGAACAGCGCTTTCAAGCCAACCCTCCTCAATGAATTCCGCGTCTCCTATGCGCGCTTCGTCTCCAGCAACAGCGCCGACAACCCCAACGCCGGGAATATCCCTTCCATCGAGGTCCCCGACCTCGGACTCCGGCAGTTCAATTCCGGCCCGGCCCGAACGGGCATCGGCCTCGCCGCCAACCTGCCCCAGGCCACTTTCGTCAACAGCTACCAGATCCAGGATTCGGTCTCGGTGATTCGCGGTGGCCACACCATGAAGTTCGGCCTCGACTTCCGCCGCTACGAGCAGTTCGGCAACTTCCTGCCCCAACTTCGCGGACGCCTCGAGTACGCAAACCTCCAGCGCCTCGCCGACGATCAGGCCACGGCTGCCCAGATCAACTCGCCCCTTCGCGGAGGTCTGGCCACCCTTCGTTATCGCTACTACGATTACTTCTTCTTCGTCCAGGACGAGTGGCGCATCCGGCCGACTTTCACCATCACCTATGGCATCCGCTACGAATCGCCCGGCAACCCGTTCGACAGCCTGGCCAGGATCAATAGAAACGTCCTCGCCGCCAACGACAACAACCCCGCCTATGCTTATTCCCCGATTCCCTCGCGGGACAACAACAACTGGGCCCCGCGTTTCGGTTTCAACTACCGTTTCGGCAAGGCGCCCGGTCTGCTCGGCTTCCTCACCGGGGAGAGCAAGCTTGTCCTGCGCGGCGGCTACTCGCGCACGTACGATGTTCAGTTCCTCAACATCCCACTGAACGTAAACAGCTCGTTCCCCTTTGTCTTTGCCTATGACATTCCGGTGGACCCTTCGGTTCCCGGCGCCGTCCGGTCTAATGCGTTTCGGGAAATCTCCAGGATTCGGGGCGGTCAGATTCCTCAGGTCGCCAATCCGAATACGCTGGTCCGCACCATTACGTCGAAGGATTTCCGCGCTCCCCTGGCCGAGCAGATTTCGCTTCAGACGCAGCGTGAACTGGCGGGCGGGTATGTCATGGCCATCGGCTACGTCGGCACCAAGGGCACAGGACTCTTCCAAAGCATCGACGGCAACCCCCCTCTGCTCGGCTCCGGCGGGACCGTACGCGTAAACCCCACTCGCGGCGTCATCCGCGAGCGCTGCAACTGTACCTCGTCCACCTACCACTCGATGCAGCTCAGCCTGGAAAAGCGCCTCTCCCGGAACTTCAGCATGGCGACCCATTACACCTGGAGTTCTTTCATCGACGGCGCCTCCGAAGTGTTCAATCCGTCGGCCCGCGGGGAGATCGCCTTCCCCCAGGATCCGTTCAACCGCAGCATCGAACGAGGTCGCTCCACCTACGATCGTCCTCACCGTTTCACCACCAACGGCGTCTTCGAATTGCCCTTCCTGCGCGAACAGAAGGGCGTCTTGGGCCGGCTATTGGGCGGATGGCAAGCCAACGGCTTTGTGACGCTTCAGTCCGGAGCGCCGTTTACCGTCCTGAATGGAACCGACCCTCTGGGCCGCACGGCCGGCAATGTCGTCGGCACGCCGACCCGTCCTGACTTGAACACCACTCTCGACCTCGCCCAAATGACGGTCCGGGAGATTCAGGCCGCGGGCGGCAGGAGCCTGTTCCGCGGGATCACGGCCACCCATCCCACCGGTGTCGGCAATGTGGGCCGCAACGTCCTCCGCGCCAACGGCATCAACCGGATCGACTTCGGCCTGGTCAAGAACGTCCGTGTGGCGGAAAGTCATCGCATGCAGGTGTACGCGAACTTCTTCAACGCCACCAACACCCGCGACTGGGGGATCCCCGACGCGGTATTCTCGTCCGCAAGCTTCCTGGTCGAAGGCACCCAGGAAGGTGGAAACCGCCGTATCCAGATGGGCCTTCGGTACGTGTTCTAGCCACTCGGTTGCATCCGGACCGTGGGG
>JBJXGR010000145.1:0-2740 GCA_046160045.1 Bryobacteraceae bacterium | reverse complement strand
CTCTCGCCATTGTGCATGCGTAAGTGCATCCCCCCGCTGCATGCCTATGCCAGCACATCCATTTTCAGGATCATCTTGCATTGGAATCAAGTCGCGTTTCAGGATCATCTTGTATTGGACAACTCTCGCTCCCCCCTCTTCCTTCATTTCGAGTACAATGACTGCTTTCCACCACGAGGAGGCGTCATGAGGAAACTCACTGTCTGCGCTGCGGTTCTATTGGCCGCGGCGACACTATCCGCGCAAAACAAGAGCTACAAGCCCAAGCGCATCAACCGGGCCATCGAACTGATCGAATCGGGCCAGCCGATCTATTACACCGGCGGGCACGGCGGCTACGAAGAAGGCAAGAAACTGGCCCAAACCTGGGCCGACTACATCAATTACGAACTCGAGCATGGCGCCTGGGACATGACCGCCCTTCGGGCGTTCATGAAGGGACTGGTCGACGGCGGCCCGACCCGGAGCGGCCACCGGACGCCCACTGTGATTGTCACGCTGCCGGTGACCGGGATCGATGAGCCGATGGTCCGGGCGAATTCCTGGGTGATCCAGCAGGTGCTCGCCGCCGGTGCCCACGGAATCCTGTTGTGCCACGCCCGCACGCCGGGAGCGGTGAAGGCGTTTGTCGAGGCTACACGTTACCCGTTCGCCGAAAAGGCGGCCGGCCTGAACGAAGGTCTGCGCGGCAGCGGGAGCCAGGGGTATGCGGCCCAGATCTGGGGCATCCCCGCCGTCGATTACATTAAAGTCGCCGATCCCTGGCCGCTCAATCCGAAGGGCGAGATCTTCCTCGGCCTGAAGATCGAAGACCGGCACGCCCTGCAGAATTCCGAACTGACGACGAAGGTTCCCGGCATCGGATTCGCCGAGTGGGGTCCGGGGGACATGGGTTGGTCGTTCGGCCTGCTGACCGCGCATGATCCTCCGTACCCAGACGTGATGCAGAAGGCGCGGGCTCGCGTGTTCGCCGCGGTGAAGGCAGCCAAGATCTCGTTCCTGGATCAGATCACGGTGAACAACTACGAAACGGCCATCAAGTCGGGGGTCAAGATCGGCTCCGGCGGCCAGGACGCGGCGGAAAAGGGCCGCCGCTACACCAAGCGCGAGATGCCCTGGTAGGCATGCGGGTCTTTCTAACCGGCGCCACGGGCTACATTGGCAGCGTGGTCGCCGAAGCCCTGATGGATGCGGGACACGACGTCCTCGGCCTGGCTCGGTCGGACGAGCGCGCCAGGCAGTTGGAATCCCGGCGGATTGAGGTCCATCGGGGCGACTTCGCCGATCCAGCTTCGCTCGCCGCGGCCGCGCGGGATGCCGATGCGGTGATTCATGCGGCCATGTCGTTCGGCAAGCCCGATACCCCGGCCGTCGACCGCGGCGCGGTGGAGGCGATGCTGAACGCGATGGAGGGGTCCGGCCGGCCGTTCATCTACACGAGCGGCGTCTGGGTGGTCGGCCCGACGTTTGGCCGCGTGGCCGGCGAACTCAGCCCTCTGATGCCGCCGAAAGTGGTCGAGTGGCGTCCGGCGGTGGAGCAACTGGTCGTCGACGCCGCGGACCGTCGCATCCGAGGAGTGGTGCTACGGCCGGGCATGGTGTTCGGCCGGCGCGGAGGGTTTGTCGCGGGCCTTCTGCGGCAGGCCCAAGAGCAAGGCGTCATCCGCGTGGTGGGTACGGGCGAGAACCATGTCACGTGCGTTCATGTCGAAGACTTGGCTAAGCTCTATGTACTGGCCGCGGAGAAGGGGCCCTCGGGGGAAGTCTTCCTCGCGGTCGACGGTCCGGCGGTGCCGGTGAAGGCGATCGCGGAGGCGGTCGCCAAAACGTGCGGGGCCAGCATCGAGGCGTGGCCCCTGGAAGAGGCGCGAAAGACAATCGGCCTCATGGCCGATGCGCTGGTGCTCGATCAGAAGTTCGCCAGCACGAAGGCGGCGCGGGTCCTCGGCTGGTATGCGGAATGTCCCACGGTGCTCCAGGAGATCGAGCAGGGCGGGTATTCGTAGCGGCGAATGAGAGGAACCGCGGCCTTTCGGCCGCGGTCTCGAGTTTCTGGATTTTCGGCTGACCACCAGTAACCCATAAGCGCCTCAGATGCGCGCTTGGAGATTGCCCGCGCTGTCAACTGTAGGGGCCCCATGTGGCGGCCCCAGAGTTTGGCTCTTTCATGCCAACCAAGCCAACCATAGGGGTCGTCGCATTTCCGCGACCCGCCGCCCGAAGGCCTGATGGTGCGGCCGAGTCTCGGTGAATGGCTTCGTTAACTAGGGCGGGATCAGGATCAGTGGTGTGGGCGCTTCCGGTGGACAGTGGAGTGGAGAGGTGCCTGGCGGTGCCTGGCACCAACTCTCGACCGAGTCGAGAGGGGCAGAGGGTCGCCTTTAGAAGTCACGGCTCCTTCCCCGAATGGGAGTGGTCAGTCCTTGGGTCACGACCAAATCTGGTGCCAGGCACCAGTTCTCAAGCCATCCAGCCAAATGGTGCCAGGCACCTCTTTCGGAGCACGCCCTCAAGAACACGTCCCTCTTGGGACTCACTGTGCCGCTTCGGGACGGAACGCGCTTCCGGCGTGGCCCCTCGCTTGCCGTAAAGACTCCGTGCCGCGACCGCGCCGCCACTTCCGTTACTCCAGCCTCTACCACGTCGTCCAACGCGGCAATAAAGGCCAATTCGTCCTGCTCGACGATCAGGACTTCCAGTTCAGCCTCAGCCTGCTGTTCCGTAAGGCCGTCCGCTACAA
>JBJXGR010000144.1:0-41148 GCA_046160045.1 Bryobacteraceae bacterium | reverse complement strand
GGCTTGGCGATCAGCGTAATCGACCCGCCCAGCTTCCGGTATCGCTCCGCCACGACCCCTGTGTTCTCCTCCCACGGCACGGTCTCATCCGCATCCCCGTAGACGTGGATCAGCGGAATTCCGGCCGAGGCCAGCGGCGCAAGATTGTCGACCGGATTCTTCCGCCACGCCAACGCCTGCGCGTCCGAGGCGAATCCGTACGCCGCCAGCACATTCGACCACTCCCGGGCGGAACCCGCCCCTTTCCCCAGCCCTTTGAGCCTGCCCCCTGGCCAGCTCTTGAAATCGCAAACCGGGGCGTCGCCGTAGATGCAGGCCACTTTCTCCGGATTGGCCGCGGCCCAGTTGTAGCAGTAGAGACCGCCGCGGCTGAGTCCGATCAGCGCCGGTTTCTTCGCCAGACCGTGCCGGCCGGTTAGCTCGGAATAGAAGGTGCTCCACGCGGCCACCGCGCGAGGGCTTCCGAACAGATCGGGCACACCGAGATACACCAGGTGGAATCCACGCCCCACCAGGGCGGCATCGACGTTCGAGAACGCGCCGAAAAACTCACCACGCCATACCCACGGGCGTCCTGGCAACGGCTGCGACGGCGTCACCACGATGGCCGGTTTTCCCTGAAAGTCGAAATCAAAGCGTGCGAAGCCGTTCCAACGGCTCTCGGCTCCGGGAAACGGCGTGGCCCCCAGGAGAGCGCAGACCGCGAACAGCACCAAGCATCGCATGCAGCCAGTATCGTATGGAAGGGATCGTTGACACTTCCGGGCGCGCCTCGATACGCTACGTTCTCGCGACGTGGGACGTCGACCAACGCCTCGATGGAACCTCTTGATGCCGGCTTTCTCTCCGCTATCAGGAGGCGGCCGGACGGCCAATCCCGCGCGGACAGGCAAACGCGGGCATGCATTCGCCATGCCCGCGTGTTGCTGAGCGGTGAGGACCTTCTGATGCGCGTTAGCGCCCGCCGCGGCGGCCTCCGCCGTTTCCGCCGCCCGTCCCCGGCTGATGGATCGGCCCGGAGCCATCGCGCGGTCCCGTCTTCTTCCCGTGGCCGCCGATCTTGGCGCCGCTACCATCGCGCGGCCCTTGTTGCGAGCCTCGAGGGCCACCGCCCCTGGGCGGGTCGAATCCAATAGCGAACGTAGGCGTCATCAATGCCGCCGCAATCAGTGCAATCCATGTCTTCTTCATGTTTGGGCTCCCTTTCTCAAGCCAACTACGCTTCCTGTCGACGCAGCGGAGATGCCAAACCGAAAGAACCAGTGAATGAACTACTTAGCGATGGTGTGCCGGTCGTCTCAGTGCAAGTCTTGCGGTTGTGGTTGCGAACCCTGCACAACCGGCACTTGTCGGGCAGAACAGATGAATGGACTCATTCAGCGCTGCTGGCTTACGGCCGCTGCGCCCCACGATTTGTTGGGACGCGGGCCCATCACCAGCACCAGCGTTCCGCCGCCTGCCAGATCCTTGTGCTCGAACCAGGGCTTCTCGAGCGGCCGGCCGTTCAGTTGCGCCGACTGGATGTATTTGTTCACTGCCGAGACGCCTCGGGCGATGACCGTAAAGATCTTGCCGTTCGCGAGGCGCAGCCGGACTTCGTCGAAGATCGGGCTGCCGATGTCGTAGACCGGCTTGCCCGGACAGACCGGATAGAAGCCCATCGCGCTGAACACGTACCACGAGGACAATTCCCCGTCGTCTTCGTCCCCGGCGAAGCCCAGCGGGTGCGCCCGATACCAGACCTTGAGAATCTCGCGGACCTTGCGCTGCGTCTTCCAGGGCTCGCCCGAGTAATTGTAGAGGTACGGGATGTGGAAGCTCGGCTCGTTGCCGTGGCCGTATTGGCCGATCAGTCCGGTCTGGTCGGGGAAGTAGCGGAGAAAAACGAACTTCGCTCCTTCCTGAAACCCCCGGTACTGTTCCCGAAAAAGCTGGTCGAGCTTGGCGCTGAACTTCTCGCGCCCGCCCATGAGGCGAATCAAATCGGGGACATCCTGTTGGACGTGGAAGGTGTAGGTCCAGGAGTTCATCTCCGTAAAGTAGTCGCGGCCGCCCTGGCCGCCGCTCCACGTGGGATCGAAGGGCTCGATCCACTCGCCCGAGGCCGTGCGTGGAGCCATGAAGCCGTGGCGCGGATTGAACACGTTGCGGTAGTTGAGCGCGCGTTTGGAGAAGTACTCGTAGTCATCCCTCTTGCCGAGTTCCTTGGCCAGGAGGGCCAGGCACCAGTCGTCGTAGGCGGCTTCGAGGGTAACGGATACGGACTGGCGGCGTTCAAACCCGTCGACTTGCGGTTCGGTCTCCTTCTCTCCCGGGGCGAGCGCGGGGAAGTAGCCTTTTTCCTGGTAGTGGCGATCCAGCGCCGTGAGGGGGCCCCGCCGCCAGGGGACCATGGTGGCCTCCATTCGATTCTTGCGAAGACCTTCGTAGGCTTTGGCGAGATCGAAATCGCGATAGCCTTTGAACCACGTGTCCGCGGCGAGCGCCGTCATATGGTGGCCGATCATGCTCATCCGGCCGTACCCAAGCATCCAGCCCCATTGCTGATAGAGGCGCATGTAAGAGCGCACGAAGTCGACCTGGCGTTGGGGATCGAGCAGCAGTTGTAGCGGGTGCAGTGACCGGTAGCTGCCCCAAAGGTTCCCGCCGACGTAGAAGCCGTAGCCTTCCGCCGGATGCACTTTGTTGTCCGCCCCGCTGAAGTACTCCAGGCCTTCCACCAGATTCGAGGGCCGCCCCATGACGCGATACAGCGCGCTATAGAAGATAGTCCGCTGCTCTTCGGTGCCGCCCTTGACTTCAATCTTGGCCAGTTCGCGGGTCCACGCCGCTTTCGCCTTGTCCCGGATGCCGTCAAAGTACCAGCCGGGCGCTTCGCGTTGGATGTTCCGTCGCGCCTGCCCGGCGCTGATATGGGAGAACCCAACTTTGACATCGATGCGGAGGGACTCGCTGGGGGCCGCGAACACGGCCGCGGCGCCGATGTCGTTGCCTTGTTGCGCGGCGGCGGTTTCCGAAGTGCCGCCCGCATTCCACGCCTGGTGGCCTTTCATGGGTTGCGAGAATTCGGCGTGAAAGTAGCCCCGGACGCCGAATGGCGGATCTTCGCCTCCCGCGATGGCGAGCGGCGACAGGACCCTCACGTCGCCGTTCTTCTTCAGGGTGAAGACCACTCGCGCCGCTTTGCCCGGCGGAAAGGTAAAGCGGTAGTACGCGACGGTGCCAGAGGGCGTGTACTCCACGCGGACGTCATAGTCTTCGAGCAGGGCCGAATAGGAATACGGCGTGACGTGCTCCAGGTCGTGATCGAAGATCGATGCCGCCTTGGCCGGATCGGTTTCCAGCGGTCCGGTCACGGGCATGATCATCGAGGCTCCGGCGCGATAGCCGTAGACCTTGTCGGCCAGATAGCGGTCCTTGACGCCCGGCGTGACGATGGGAACCAGCCGGACCATGCCGTGCGGCAATTGCACGTTCGGGTTCGCCGGTTGGAGCAGGTAGCCGATTCCGCCGATGTTCGGGTCGACATAGTCGAGGGGAGGTTTGGTTTGCCCGCACACGAAGG
The DNA here is from genome assembly GCA_046160045.1 of Bryobacteraceae bacterium. Taxonomy (GTDB): domain Bacteria; phylum Acidobacteriota; class Terriglobia; order Bryobacterales; family Bryobacteraceae; genus CAZGUX01. Next base: position 37,583 of record JBJXGR010000144.1, on the reverse strand, counting down.
AGCAGAGCAGGAGGGCCGGCAGGAGTCGGTAAGACATATGGGTTTTCCTCCGAGACAGGCATTGTAGTAAGGCTGGAGACGGAAGAGAATGGGCGGCGCGACGACAAAACGTGACGTCATGAGCGTTCAAGCCACGCTCCAAGTTCGTCTCGGCCGTGATGCCCTCCATGGACTCCCAATCGAATCGGCATACCTGATTAGCATCATTACGACGATTGCAGGTAACGGCGGCAGCAACTTTGCTGATGGCGTACCTGCAGTCGATGGCTCTGTTAACCGCCCTGAAGATCTGGCGTTCGATCGTACCGGCAACCTTTATGTCGCAGACAACGCCCTGGAGCACGGGCAGCTCACGGGCGACCGCGGGCTGGTCAGGTGCTGCGGCGCAGGTAGCCAAGAGTCGCGTATCGAGCGCCCGAGTTCGACCTCCCTCTACTCCCCCGACCGCCTCACGACACGGCCCGGCGTGGCGCCTGTCGATTTGCCGTGCGTCACGACCGCACGGCCGTTGACGAGGACGTGCTCCATGCCGACCGAGTACCTGTGCGGCTGAGTAAACGTCGCCTTGTCGGTGAACGCCTCGGCCCGGAACACGGCGAGGTCGGCGAAGTAGCCGGGGGCGAGCCGGCCGCGCCGGGTCAGCCCGATCCGCTCTGCGGGCAGCGAAGTCATCTTCCTCACCGCTTCCTCCAGAGAGACGAGCCGCTTTTCACGGACCATCACCCTCATGAAGCGGCCGTAGGTGCCGTAGCCGCGGGGGTGCGGGTTCCCTGCCGACAGCGGTCCCGTCGACTTGACCGAGCTGCCGTCGGATCCCACGGCCACCAGCGGGTGCGCGGCGATCCGGTCCACGTCCGCCTCGGCCATGCCGGAGAGAATGAGCTGCGTGTCGTACTGCTCGAAGAGGCGGACGAGCGCCTCGGCCGGCTCGCACCGCATGTCCTTCGCGATATCGGGGATACTCATGCCCTGGTACTTCGGCGTCGCCGGGTGCGACGCCACCATCAGCCGGTCGAACCCGCCGATGCTCGACGCCCGCTCCGACAGGTGGGCCCTGATCTCGGCTCGCAGGGCGGGATCTTTCGCGCGTTCCAACGCCTTTTCCCAGCTCCCCTCGACGGCCCATCGCGGGTAGACGTTGCCGCTCATCGGACCGCTGGCGGCGATGTAGGGGTACTGGTCGGCGGCCACGTTCACCCCCTCGTCTCGCGCCTCCTCGATGCGCCGCAGCAGCTTGGCCGAGGTCCCGCGCGTCGAGCCGTTGCACTTCAGATGCGAGACCTGCACCTTCGCCCCTGTGCGCCTGCCCACCTCGAGCGCTTCCTCGAGCGCCACGTAGAGGCCCGCGCCCTCGTCCCCCGAGTCGCGCGCGTGGGTCGAGTACGTGAGGCCGCGCTTGCCCGCCTCGCGGGCCAGGGCGATGACCTCAGAGGTCATCGAGAAGACGCCGGGCGCCATCGAGAGCCCGGTGGAGAAGCCCCGCGCTCCCGCATCCAGAGCCTCGGTGACCAGCGACTGCATGCGACGCAGCTCTCCGGGGTCTGGGGCCCGCGTCTCCATGCCGAGGACGGCCTTGCGCACCGTGCCGTGCCCGATCTGCGTCACGACATTCAGGGTCTTGCCCGTCTTCTCCAGTGCCTCCATGTAGCCCGCGAAGCTAGTCCAATGCGGCTTCCAGCCGGTCGCGTACCAGCGGACCCGCGTGTCGAGGTCCTCCCTCGATCTTCCGATGAGGGGCGCGCAGAAGCTGAGCCCGCAGTTGCCGACGAACTCGAGCGTGACGCCGTCCACGATCTTGGAGTCGGCGGTGGAGTCGACGAAGAACTGGAAGTCGGAGTGGGTGTGGAGGTCTATGAAGCCGGGCGTGACAGTGAGACCGGTTGCGTCGATGGTCTGCTTCGCCGACCCGTCCAGTGCGCCGACCGCGGCGATCGTGTCGCCGGCGATCGCCACGTCGCCGACCACTCCCGGCGACCCCGTCCCGTCGATCACCCGCCCGTTCTTTATCAGTAGGTCGTAAACTATCTCTCCCCTCGCAACTTGCTGGGAGCGCGCCGTCGCGCCGACGCAGAACAGCCCGGCCGATCGGAGCAGGAATTCCCGCCGCGAGCTCGGCCGGATCGATGCCGGAATGGCGAAGGGGTGGTTCATCGAGTTCCCGCTCGCGTGCCCAATGGTCGTACTTCATAGCATACCTCTCGCATCAAAGCGCGCGGCCTCAGCGGAGCGGGCGTGTTCTACAGTGTCGAGTGCAAGGCGGCAGTCTGGAGTATTTTGTGATTGTGAGCTTCGTGGCCAGCAAGTGGATCTAGTGTCGAGCCATGAGGCGGATTCTCGATCCGCAGGGCCGGTCGGAGACCGGCGCCACGTGAAAGGGCCGAAGTGAAGGGGCGCGCTAAGGCTGCGCCGAACCTGAAGGGCCACCCCAACCTCAGGAGGCCGGCCTGGGACCGCGAGGGGTTATCACTGGATGAGAATGCCGCGCTCGTCGAGCAGTTCGCCGGTCATCCGCAGCAGGTTGAGCAGATTCCGCCGGTAGTTCACCGACTGCGTCACCACCTGCGCCTCGGCCGTAATCTGGTCGGTCTGCGCCTGCAGCACCAGGAAGATCTGGCTGGTTCCCAACTCGTAGCGCTTGTTCTCGGCGTCCAGACGTTTGCGCGCGAAATCCAGTGACTTCAATTGCAATTCCACAGCATCCTTGGAAGCTTCCACCTGGTTCACTGCCGTCAGGACGTCCAGCCGGATCTGCTGCTCGGTGGTCCTGACGGTCAGGGCGTCCCGCTTCTTCGACACCAAGGCATCGGCCAGGTTAGCCTGAGCCGAGCGGTCGCGAATCGGCAATCGGAGCCGGACGCCGAACTCGTAAAGGGGAAAGCCGAAACCGAACAACTGGTCGAGCGAATCGCCGATGCCGCCGGGGATGATGCGCGATACCGTCGTCTGGCCGGTCTCGGTGAAAACGTTTTGACGCTGGAGGAACGTGCCACCGCGGCCCTGCGAGATGTAGCGGCCGCTCAGCGAGAAATCAGGCTTCAGGGCGTTGGACGCCTGCTGAATGGTCAGATCGTCGACGTCGAGAGCCTGCATGGCCGCGCGAAGGTCCGGCCGCGCCGCCAGCGCCCGATTGACCGCGACCTCGGGATCGATCGTCTGCGGGTTGGTAGGCGGGGCCACGGCTTCTGTAAGGACAATGGGCAGCTTGCGAATCATCGGGTCGAGATCGGCCCCGATCTGACGCCGGATCGCGTCATCCTGCTGCGCAACCAGGTATCGGTTCTGCGTGACATTCGCCTGCGCCTGGGCGAACTGAAATTCCGGCTGATAGATGTCGAGCCTCGAGATGGCGCCGAGTTCCAGTTCCCGGCGCGACCGCTTCAGAAACTCGGCGGCCAGATCGAGAGCGCGCTCCTGCACGCGGAGGTTCTCGCGCAGTTCGATGGCGCGCCAGTAGATCAGCTCGGCTTGCGAGAAGAGACGGAGCAGGGTGTCCTTCAAGTTGTGCTCGGTCTGCCGCAGCCGGCTCCGGGCTACCATGATGGGTAGTTTCTGGATGTACGTTCCCCTCCCACGGATCAGAGGTTGGGTGAAATCCATCCGAAGCTGTGTGCTGTATTGGGGATTGAAGACCGTGAACGAGTCGTTGGTCGTGGACTTGCCGCCGAAAAACGACACATTGTATTGCGTCCCCGTCATCAGCGTCTGCGAGTAGGCGAGGTTCAACGGCTGGTTCAGCGTTTTGAGGGTGTTGGCCCCGGCAAGGACGGTGGTTGTCGGCGCCGTGTTCCTCGTCGACAGAAAGCTGGCGGTGCCGAGAGGGTCGAAGGGCGAGTAGGATCGGGTAATCGCGTTCCTGGCGGTTTCGATCGTCAACCGGGAGATCGCGATGTCGGTGTTGTTGGCTGCCACCAGTTCCAGATAGGCCCGCAGCGAAAGCTCCAACTTGTCGCCAACCACATAGTCCTGCAATTTCACCGGCTCCTGAATCTGGACGGAGCTCTTCGGCTTTTCAAAAATCGTCCGGAAATAATCCGACTTGGGGAAAAACGGCATGGGTGTTGGGTCCTGCGCGTGCGCGACAAGCACAACCACCAGCGCGACTGCCATAAATCGCGAGTGCATAGAAACCTTATTCGTAGCGGATGGCCTCAATGGGATCGAGCTTGGCGGCCTGAACCGCTGGATAAATACCGAACACCAGACCAATAAAGACGGAAACGCCAAAGGCCAGCGAGATTGAGGAAGTCGTGACGACCGTGGGCCAGCCGGCCTGAAGCGAGATCACCCTCGACAAACCGAATCCGAACCCGATGCCGATCAGGCCGCCGATGATCGAGATCATCACGGCCTCGGTCATGAACTGCCGGATGATGTCGCCCTGCCGCGCTCCAATGGCGCGGCGGATGCCGATCTCCCGGGTGCGTTCGAGCACCGTGGCAAGCATGATGTTCATGATCCCGATGCCGCCCACGAGGAGCGAAATGCCGGCAATGCAGATCATGACGATGGCAAAAATCTTCTGCGTCTCCTGCTTCTGCTTGAGCAGTCCGGCGGGAACGGTGACAGTGAAGTCGCCGGCGTCCTTGTGCGTCGAGGCGAGGATCGCACGCACCACACCTTCGGTCTCAATCGAATCGGTCCCCTGGTGCAGCTTGAGGTAGACGCCGTCGATTTCGTCCTTGAGGAAACCCATGTTGTCGTCGAAGCGGCGCATGACCGTGTTGAGCGGCGCGATGATCAGGTTGTTGCGGCTGATCGTCTGGGCGCCCTCGTCGTCGCCGCCGCCGGTGCCGGCCATCACGCCGATCACCTGCAGCCAGTTGTCGTTCACCTTGACCCATTTGCCGACGGCATCGTCATAGCCGAGGAGGTTGACCTTGGCCGTTTCGCCGAGCACACACACCGACTCGGAACGCAGGTTCTCGTCGTCATTGAAAAATCGCCCGGCCACCATCTTCAGGCTTTGGATCTCCCGGAAATTGGGCAGCACTCCGATCAATTGCGGGTTCTCCTGGCTGGTCTTGGGCAGGACGCGCTGCGGCTTGAAGCGCTTGCGCGGGGTGATCAACTCGATGCCTGGGACGTTCTCGCTGAGCGCGCGGTAGTCGCGGAATGTGAGACCGGGCGAGATCGATCGGATGGTCTGGAGTTCGTTGAAGTCGCCGGCCTCGCGCGCTTCGATGATGATGTTGTTGACGCCCATCTGGTCGATCATGCTCATCATTTCCATCTGGGCGCCGGCCGTGATGGACAACATCGCGACAACGGCGCCAACGCCGAAGATGATGCCGAGCATGGTCAGCAGGCTGCGGAGCTTGTGCACCAGGAGGCTCGAAAGCCCCATTTGCAGCTCAGGGAGAAAACCGGAAATCCGTGCCATGAATTACCGCGCGCCTCTTCCGCTGCCCATGCCGCCAGGCATCGCCTTGGGCTGCGGGGCAGCGCCGCCCTTGTCGCCTTTCTTCCTGCCACCCTCGGGCGCGGTCGGATCGGCCAGGGCAATCACCTCTCCGGGCTTCAACCCGGACGCAATGACCATGATCGATTCACTGCGTTTGGCGGGCTGGATGAAGCGCCGCTCGAAACTGTTGGGCCTGGTTTGCACGTAGACAAACATCTTACCGTCCTTCTCGAAGACGGCCTGGGCGGGAATGTTGATGGCGTTCGGGATCTTTTCGACAATGATCTCGACGTCCGCCAACAGCCCCGGACGGAGTAGGATGTCCAACTGCGAGTTCTCTTCGGGAGGCACCGGCAGTTTCGATTTCGCCATCTCCTCTTCTTCCGTGGGCGTGATGCCCGTCGCTTTGGGAAGATTCAGAGCGGGAAACGTGAGCGGGGTTCCCTGCGGCAGTCGCGGGGCGCTCGCCTGGCGGTTGCCGCCACCGCCACCGCCGCCCTGGCGTCCACCACCGGGAAAGCCACCCTGGCCGCCCATCAACTCCCGCATCTTGGCAAAGATCTTTGTTCGGTCTTCCTGCGACAGGTCTTCCATCTTGCGGCCTTTGAGCTCCTTCTGAAGCTCCTTACGCACGTTGTCCGGCAAACGCTCCATCATCTGCTGAAAGATGGCGCGACGCTGTTCGGGAGTCATCGCCGCAAAACCACCACCACCGCCGCCCCCGCCGGGACGCCCGCCTGGCATTCCGCCGGCCATGCCGCTCGGCATCCCTCCTCCGGGCTTGCCTCCGCCCGGCGGCGCGCCAATGCCGCCTTGCATTCCACTTCCACCGCCCGGCATTCCGCCTCCGCTAGCCATCCCGCCTCCTCCCATTCCTCCGGGAGGTCCGCCGCCCATCAGCGCCATCATCGGAAACGCCGGCGGGGGAGCTTTCTTGGCATTCAGCACGGCCGTTTCCAGCACCCGCCGGACCTGCTCATCGGTGGCCCCCAGGCCGCGCATCAGTTGCTCCATGTCGAGGGAGAACACGACGTCGAACTTCTTGCCCGGATCTCCCATGAACGGGTTCGACGTCGCGGTCGCACTTAGGCTTTTGATCTTGCCCTTGAAGATTTTTTCGGGGATGGCGTCGAGTTGCAGATTCACTTCCTGCTGCTCACTCAGATTGGCACGATCGAGCTCACCGACCTTGGCGATGACTTCCATCTCGGAAAGATCGAGGACGTCGGCGACCTGCATGCCCGGCTGCAGCGTGTCGCCTTCCCGGATGTCCGGCACCTGCTGGCCGAACATACCGCCGCCGCTCCGGTTCTGCCTGATGGCCACGAGCCCGGTCATGGGTGAAAGCACCTTGGTCTGTTTGATCCGCTGCTTTTCGCGGTCGAGGTCGATCATGCTCTTATTACGCCGCTCGCGCAGAACCGACAGCTCCGCTTCAGCCTGCGCCTGCCGCGACTGGATGTCGCTCTCGAGCTGCTTGAGCCGCCGTCGCGCTTCTTCCAGGTTCAGCAGGTTTTTCTTCTGGTCAATCTCAGGCAGTAGTTCGTTGCGCTTCACTTCCAGTTCGGCGCGGCGGACGCCGTAACGCGCCCGCAGGAGTTCCACCTGATCGGAATTGTTACGTATCGCCAGATCGGCCACGGCCTTCTTGAGCTGCTCGTCAATCTGCTCGACTTCGAGCAGCGTCTCCTCGAGTGCAGCCCGCCGCTCGGAGTCGTCGAACTCGACCACCAGGTCCTTTTCCTTGGCAAGGGCTCCCAGCGGCGCCAGCCGCGTCACCTGCACGGTCGAAAACAGGTTCGGAGCCGTCAACGTCGCCTGGCGAACGGCGCGCAGCTCGCCGCGAGTATAGGCGCGCACGACGACCTCGCTCTTCCGGACACGGGTGGTGGCGATGTTCTGCTGCTTCGCGCTACTGCTCAGCACGTACTTCCACAGCGCCCAGCCACCGCCCGCGACGAGCGCCAGCAACACGACTCGAAAAACTGCCTTCTTCATGGTTGCCCGCTATAACTTCTTGCGCGCCCGGCGCGCGGCTTCCAACGGGTTCTCCAGTGTCACGAGCTCGTCTTCCTTCAATCCGCCCGTCACTACCAGATCCTCTTCGTTTCTCTGGCCCACCTTGATTTCGCGCAACAGGAACTGCTGCCCTTTCTGGACGTACACCGAAGGCTTGCCTTTCTGGCTGAAACTGGCCTTCAGGGGGATCAGCAAAGCATTCGGATACCGCTCGATAATGATCTCGGCGGAGGCGCTCATGCCCGGCCGCAGCCGTGGATCGACATTCTTCAAGGTTGCCCGGGCCGGAAAGAGCTTTTCGGAGTTGCCAAATCCTTTGTAAACCAGAGAAGCGATGGGACTGATCCAATCGAGCGTCCCCTCGAACTCGCGGTCGGGAATGGCATCCACGCGAATGCGGACCGCCTGTCCGAGTTTGATTCTTCCCCGATCCACTTCTTCGAGCTTCAGTTCGATCCTCATCTCGGACAGGTCGGGGATTTCCGCGATGGCTGCGCCCGTCCAGGCCCGGTCGCCCTCTTTGAACGCAGGCGGACTCTGGCCCCAGGATCCGCCGGAACGGAAATTGGGCAGGACGTTTACGATGCCATCGACCGGGGCCCGAATGACCATCTTCGACAGGTAGCCCTGCGCCAGGTTCTTGTCGCGGATCGTCTTGTCCTTTTTTTGATCGAGCCGCTCCAGATCCGCCGTCTGCGAAGCCTTCCGCGACGTCAGCACGGTGTTCACCTGCTTCAACTCACCTTCCGAGACCCCCACCTGAATCCGGTTCTTGGCGCCTTCGATCTCGGACACGATCTCCGCCTTGCTCGCTTCGAGCTTAGCCCGCTCAACGTTGTACTGAGCCTGCATCAGGCTCATCGAGTCCTGCTCGTTGGTGATCTTGTGCTGCGCCTTGGCCTGCACGATCTCGCTGTCGGCCGTCCGAACGCTGGTGTCCCGTTCGATGAAATTCTGCCGCTGTTGCTCGGGGTCGAATTCCACGACCACTTCGCCCTTCTTGATCGTCCTGCCGTTTTCCGCCAGCTTCACCAGGCGCGGCTCAGGCACCTGCGGAGCCGAGATGATCACCGAACGAGTCGCACGGATTTCACTGCGCGACCGCACGGAGATGATGAAATCGCCGCGCCGCACCTTGGCCACTGGCACGTCGATTTCGGTCGTGCCCGTGTACCGGTAGGCCGCCCAACCTCCTCCCACGCACAGCAGAAGCCCGCCCGCCCAAACGAGAATCCGGCGCCGGGTTGACTTCTTGGCGCCCAAACGATGCTTCTTAATCTCTTTCGACATGGCTCACACTTCCCTGCGCTAGGTTGACGGCTTGTCCTTGTCGCCCGGCTTGGCCGGAGGCGCCGTGCTCACGACATCGCCATTCTTCAATCCCGACTTCACCACCACCCGCTGGCTGTCGGTCGCCCCCACTTCCACCTCGCGGCGGAGCCACGCGTCCGGTCCCCGCAAGTAGACAAAGGCCTTTCCCTGCTCACCGTCGCGAAACAGGGAGGCCGCGGGAATGAGGGCCTTGCCGCGTTCGGCAGCCACGACCACGTCCGCGTACGCCGACAGGTCGGGAATCACCCGATTGTCCTGCCCGTCCAGCTTGACCCGCACCGGAATGGTCTTCATGAAATTCGCCCGGCGGCCCGCCACGGGAACGGCGCCGATCGAGTACACCTTCCCACTCAAACGGATGGCCGGGAATGCATCCAGATTGACGTTGGCCGGCTGGCCGATCCTGAGCGATTCCGAGTCCACCTGGTTCACGTTAGCGTTGACCACCATCGAAGAAGGATCAACGATCTGCATAAAGATCTGACCGGGATAAAGCTGGTCGCCTTCCTGAACCTGGGCCTGCTCCATACCTCTGCGGATCGACTGCATCACCACGAGACCGTCCATGGGAGCCTTAACCAGCATTCTGTTCGCGTTATTCTCCGCCCGTTTCAGTTCGAGTTTGGCCTGCTCAAACTCGATCTCGGAAGACCGAAGGTCGGCCGTGTTGGCGGCCTTGCTCAACTCTACTTCCTGTTGGAGTTGTTGGTAGCGGGCTTCAGCCTCTTCCGCCGCCAGCTTCAGGCGGACGGCATCCATGTCCGACACCACCTCGATGGTTCTCAAATCCAGCCGCGCCTTGTCCAGATCGGCCTTGGCCACGCGTACGCGCTGCATCAGCGATTCCGTTCTCACCGCAAGGTCGGCTCTTACCTTGCGCAAGTCGGCGTCCGCTTGAAAAACCGAGGCCTTGTAGTCATCCAGGCGCAGCAGCATGTATTGCCGGTCGAACTCCGCCACCACGTCGCCCTTCCTGACGGTCGAACCAGGCTTGGCGAGCGAAAGCACCACGGTCATGAAATCGCCGCCACGCCCGCCTCCGCCGCCGCGCTGCCCCGCGGAAAACAGCATCCCGGAGGTCGATCCCAAACCCGACCCACCCGAGGAAGAACTACTCGAAGAGGCCGTTCCGGAAGTGCCGCTGGATGTGCTTGAACTGCTCGAGCCGCTCTTGCTCGACGAGCTACGATCGCCGAACCGGTTCGTGCTGCCGCGAATCGCTCCCAGGCTCACGGCGCCCGTCCCGATCGTGGCGTTCAACGCAGCATTGGCCGCCGTATTCGTCCCGCTGCTTCCGGCACTGCTCGATGAATCCGAGCTGGAACTCGAGCCGGATGAAAGCGAACCCGAGGACAGTGCCGCGGTCGAGGAACTTGACGATCCGGAGCTGGTTGACCTCGAAGAGGACGAAGATGAGGAAACCGTCGCCGAGCCTCCGCCCGACGAACCGCCGCCTCCGCCCGACGAGCCGCGACCGCTCCGGCTGCCCCGCATCTGCGGCACCATGAGCGCGGCGAACCGCTCCGCCGTAATGGTTCCGCTCAGCCGCACCGTACGGCGCAGATCGCCGGTTTCCACAACGGCGCTGGGAAGGCTCGACATATCTCCCGTGCCGCCGCCGGTTCCGGTTTGAAACAGCCGGTCCCGCATCAGGAACAAGCCGGTCCCCAGCCCCGCGAGCAGCAGCGCGGCGATCCAAGGGCCGACGGGCCGAGGCCTTCGCGGCGGTGGCTCCACGATCTTCGGCCTCGGGGGGACGGTGCGCGGGACTTCACGTGGATCCGGTAATGGTGCGGTGCTCATGTAAACGTTCATCGCCATCACTCCGCGTCGGTCGCCGGCGGGCTAGCCTTCAATTCTATAACGTCCGCTTCAACCAGCATACGCGTTCTACCAGCCACACTTGTAGCCCGAACACTAGACATAGAGTAGGACGTATCTTGAGCCCTTCCAGGTTATCCGCGACTGCAAAAAACGGTTGGCGGTCCATACCCCGGATCAAGCGCCGTGTTATGTTGATTTACGGTGTCTTCGCCGCTAAACGTCCGCCTCCGGCAGTACGAAGGGCCCCTGGATCTGCTCCTCGACCTCATCCGGAAACAGCAACTGGACATCCGGGATATTCCGATCGCGCTGATCACCGCCCAGTACCTGGAATACATTGACCAAGCCCGCAAACTCGACATCGATCTGGGAGCTGAATTCGTCTACATGGCAGCAACCCTGATCCACATCAAATCGAGAATCCTGCTGCCGCGCGATCCGGAACTCGAGAAGATCGCCCCGGAAGAAGACCCGCGCAACGAATTGGTGGAGCGACTCCTGGAGCATGAGCGATTCAAAGACGCCGCGGAAATGCTCCAGCAGAAGCGGATGATCGAGGAGAATGTCTGGTCTAACCCACAGATCCAGCAGTATTTAGATCAGCAGGAAGACCCTGGCCTGGCGGTTACCCTTTTCGATCTGGTGAAGGCGTTTGGCGAGATCCTCGAACGAGCCCGGAACCGTCCGGTTTTCGAGATCGAAGGCGACGATATCAGCGTGTCGGACATGATTCTGCACCTCGGCTCGCTGCTCGCCCGGGGAGAAAAGTCTGAGACCATCCCCATCCTTCCGCTGATCGAAAAGCAGCGGAGTCTGCGCGCGATGATCGCCATGTTCCTGGCCGTTCTGGAGATGGTCAAACGGCAAGCCGTGTCTTTGGTTCAGACCGAGATTTTTGGCGAAATTGCCCTGAAAAAGCAGGATACCTTTGAGGAAGCGATGGCACAACAGCCCGCTGCCGAGGCCGAAGCCGACTACAAATAAGGCATAACGACATTTGTCGGATTGAAGCGCCAGCAAATTCTGTTGGTCGTCAAGTATTTGAATCGATGGAAGAAGGAATCAACCTAAAAGACACCCGACCGGCCGGCGAGGACCCCACCGATCCGCCGGAGGGGAGCGGGACGCCGGACCAGGCGGGAGCACCGCCACAGGCACTCCCGCCGCAACTGCCGGCTGTGGGCAGCCCGCAATCGGACAGGCCCGAATCCGAACCGCTGGAAGCACAAGGGAAAGAGGAAGAACCGGCGGACGCCTCCGAATCGAGGATGACTGGGGGCGGGGACCCGATCGGGCAAGATCCGCTACAGGAGTCGTCGAACGAGCCCGCCGAGCCGCTTCCGGCCTCCAGTTACACTCCGGAAGAACTCCTGCCAGAAACCCTGGAAGCGCCGCCCGCGGCGGGCCTGATCGAACTTCGGGCGCTGGTCGAAGCCATTATCTACATTACCGAAGAGCCGGTGACCGTGGCACAGATCGCCGCAGCGGTCGAACGGGCGCCGGAAGACGTCGAGCAGGTGCTCGCCGAGATCATCGGGGCGTTCGAGAAACCAGAGCATGGAGTCGGTGTGCGGGAGGTGGCCGGGGGCTATAAAATGGCCACCAAGCCGGAGCATCACGAGGCTGTCCGAGCCTTCGTGCGAAGCCTCAAGCCGCCCTTTAAGCTCTCGCTGGCCGCTCTCGAGACGCTTGCCGTGATTGCTTACAAGCAACCGGTGACGGCGCCGGAAATCATGGAAATCCGCGGCGTTCAGGGCACCGGCGTTTTGAAGACGCTGCTCGACCGCAAGCTCATCCAGACGGCCGGCCGCAAGAACGTGATCGGGAAACCCGTACTCTACAAGACGACTAAGGACTTTCTGGTCCAGTTCGGGCTAAAGGACCTGATGGAATTACCGACGCTGAAAGAGTTCGAAGAGATCCGCCGCATGGCCTTGCCCGACGAAGCGCCGGCGGAGACCGCGCCAGCCGAAGAGGCGCCGCCCGAGCCAGGGCCGGAAACCCCGAATGCCTGAAGAACGCCTGCAGAAGATCCTGTCCCGAGCCGGCATTGCCTCACGCCGGAAAGCGGAGGAACTCATGACGGCCGGCAAGGTGACGGTGAACGGCAAGGTGGTCACCGAACTCGGATCGAAAGCGGATTCGGAGCGCGACCACATCAAGGTAAACGGGAAGCTGTTGCGGGCCGAATCCGTCCAGCCCGTGTATCTGGCGTTCCACAAGCCCGACGCCTGCGTCACTACCACGAGCGACCCGGAAGGCCGCAAGACCGTGATGGACTACCTCAAGGGAGTGCGCGAACGCGTGTACCCGGTAGGCCGGCTCGACTATCACACCGAAGGCCTGCTGCTGTTCACCAACGATGGCGATTTCGCCAACGGCCTGACAGCGGCGCGGAATCACGTCGAGAAGACCTACGTCGCCAAGGTCACGGGCCGCTTGACCGACGAAGAGGAGAACAAGTTCCGCCGCGGCGTGCCGCTGTCGGGCCGCCGCACGGCGCCCTCGATGCTTCGGCTGGTGAAGCCGGGGGAGAATCCGTGGTACGAAGTGAAGATCATCGAGGGGCGCAACCAGCAGGTGCGCCTGATGTTCAAGCATTTCGGCAAACTGGTGGAGAAGCTTCGCCGCGTGCAGGTCGGCATGCTGAAGCTCGATCTCAAACCGGGGGAATTCCGATCGCTGACTCCGCGCGAGGTCGCCCGTCTGAAGGCGCTGATCCGCAAGCCAAGCGCCGCCGAAGGGAGCGCCGATGACGATTGAAGATCTGCTCCGCGCCTCGCATACGATTGCCGTGGTCGGCTTGTCCCCGAATCTGTTCCGGGCCAGTCATGGGGTGGCGCAGTATCTGAAGGAGGCGGGCTACCGCATCATTCCCGTCAATCCTGGCTTCCCGGAGCTTCTGGGCGAGAAGTGTTACCCGAATCTGGAGCGTATCCCCGAACCCGTGGACATCGTGGATATTTTCCGCCGTTCGGAATTCGTCCCCGATTTGGTCGACTCGGCGATTCGCATCGGCGCGAAAGCGGTGTGGATGCAGGAAGGCGTTGTCGACGAAGAAGCGGCGGCCCGGGCGCGCGCGGCCGGCCTGTTCGTGGTCATGGACCGCTGCATCCTTAAAGACCACCACCGGCTGCGCTGAGCCGAGTCCTTGGAAGGAAACGCGTCGGGCTCTTTTGGCAACCCCTCGCTTGGAACGTGTGCGGAAGTCAAGATGTCCGCTCTAGTCACGCTTCAGGGAATCGGGGTACCCCCCGCCACCGCTCGCTGACGGTCGCGGCTGAAGAAGACGACGGTGCGGGCCATCGGGAGTAGTGGAGGGTGTCGGCAACCCCACGGCTTAGAAGGTGTACGAGAATCGCGTTTGCCAATTTTGGGAGCGCGTGGGGGGATATGAAATCCCTCGGCACCAGCGCAGAGCGCGTTCTAGCTAGGGCGTCTGGCGAGGTCTCCAGGTGCGGAAAAGCTGTTGAAAAGGCCGCGTTTGATTTTCTTACACCTTCTTACGCCGTGGGCTCGAAGATGGAAAGCCCTCCCTGGCGGTCAGGCCTCGGATACGCGGGGCTTTGTCACACATCGGAATTACTTGAGAATGCTGAACAGGTTGCTGTAATCGTCCGTCCACAGGCGGTGGGGCTTGTCGGGCTTGTAGGCCGAGGCTGCATTCTTAAAGGCCGGGCGCTCGAAGAGCGCCCCGTCCGAGGAAACCAGCATCCACGTGCAGCCGAACACCGCTGCGTCGGCTTCGTCGTCCTCGGTGTCGATGAGAGTGACGCGCTTGCTCTGGCGCCGGCTGATCGAGTACACCACGGGCTTCAGATCGAGGTAGCGGTTGGAGACATGCACCGCCAGTATTCCCGCCGGCTTGAGATGCCGGAAATAGAGCTGGAAGGCTTCGTCGGTGATCAGGTGGACCGGAATGGAATCGCTCGAGAACGCGTCGACCGCCAGGACATCGAACTGCTGCGGAGGCTCGGCTTCGAGGGAGAGGCGCGCATCGCCGAGGACGACATCGACGTGAGCTTTGGACTCCCGCAAGTAGTAGAACTGCTCGCGGGCCAGGGTTTCGACGAGCGGATTGATGTCGTAGAAACGGTAGCGATCGCCGGTCTTGCCGTAGGCAGCGAGCGTGCCCGCGCCAAGGCCAATGACTCCGACATGCAGCGGAGCGAGGTGCGGGAGGTGAAGCAGCGTGCGGCCGATGCCGGAGTCGAAGCCGTAATACGTCAGAGGCTTGGCGCGGCGGCCGTCTTCCAGGTACTGCTCGCCGTGCGTGATGGTGCCGTGGGTGAGCTTTCGCAGAGGTCCATTGTCGTTCTCGTCGTCGACGCGAAGGCCGCCGTAGAAGTTGCGGACCGCGACTCGGGCCGTGCGGATCTCGCCCATCTGGGCCAGCAGGAACAGGCTGAAGCCGACCTGCACAATCAGGAACATGATGGCGTACGCGCGGCGATTCTCCGTGTGGAACGGCAGGGACGGGTCGCGCAGCAGGATGATCAGGACCACGGTCGTGACTGCGGAAAGCGTAATGGGGAACTCGAAGTAGCCGGAGAAGAAGCGCGGGGCGATGACGCCCACGAACAAACCGCCCAAGGCGCCGCCAAGTGCGGTGGTGACGTAGAACGTGGTGAGGTGGCTGGGATGGGGCTTGAGGCGGACGAGTTCGCCGTGGCAGACCATGCAGCAGACAAAGAGGCCGGTGGCGAAGAGCGGCACTCCTACCTTGAGCGGAAGATTGTGGGACGCGGTATCGAGGGCGTGAGCCATGGAGCCCACCATGACCGCAAACAGCAGGAGGAACCCCTTGCGCGCATACCAGCCTTCGGCGTCGAAGCAGAGGATGAAGCTGAGCAGGTAGAGCGAGAGGGGCAAGACCCAAAGGAAGGGAATGGCGGCAACATTCTGCGACAGGTGGTTGGTGACCGCAAGCAGGAGGCTGGACGCGCAGGCGGTGAGGGCGGTCCAGAGAAGCATTCGGGAGAAGGACGGCGGCGGTTCGGCGGTGGTGGAGCCCGCGGGAAGCGCGGCGGCGGATCGTCCTTTCCAGGCAACGGATCCGCAGAGGATGGCGAACAGAACGTAGGCACCGGACCAGAGCCACGCCTGCCGGTGGCCGCTCAGCCAGGGTTCG
The DNA here is from genome assembly GCA_046160045.1 of Bryobacteraceae bacterium. Classification (GTDB taxonomy): domain Bacteria; phylum Acidobacteriota; class Terriglobia; order Bryobacterales; family Bryobacteraceae; genus CAZGUX01. Next base: position 21,876 of record JBJXGR010000144.1, on the reverse strand, counting down.
ATGCCCACGGGGTAGCTGAGCAGGGCGAGCATGGAGCCGAGATTGGAGAGCGCATAGAGCCGGTAGGGTGACATGGTTTGCGTGCGCGAGTCGCGGGCGAACCAGGCCTGGATGAGAGGGCCGGTGGTGGAGAGCAGGAAGTAGGGAAGGCCGACCGTGACGGCCAGCAGCGCCAGGATGCGGAAGGTGGGCTCATCCTGAGGGGCGGGCTTCCAACGCGCCGAGGGGATGATGGGCAGCGCGGCGAGGCTGAGAGCCAGCAAGGTCAGGTGGAGGAGCGACTGACGCCTTCGGGGCAGGCGCCTGACCAAGCCGTGAGCGTAGGCATAACCGCCCAGCAGCAGGATCTGAAAGAACAGGACGCAAGTGGTCCAGACCCCGGCAGCGCCTCCAAACCAGGGAAGAATGAGCCTGGCAATCAACGGCTGGATCTGAAACAGCAGGAACGCGCTCAGAAAGATGGTGAGGGCGTACAGGAGCACTCGCGATTACCTGAAAGCCGGAATGCCGGTGACACGCTCGCCGATCACGAGCGCGTGAATGTGATCGGTGCCTTCGTAGGTCTTTACCGTTTCGAGGTTGCACAGGTGGCGCATAATCGGGTACTCGTCGGTGATTCCGTTGGCGCCGAGAAGGTCGCGGCTGAGGCGGGCGACGTCGAGGGCGATGGAGACGTTGTTGCGCTTGAGCATGGAGACATGGGCCGGTTCGAGTTTGCCCTGATCCTTGAGGCGTCCGCCGTGGATGGCCAGTAGCTGCGCTTTGGTAATCTCCGTGATCATCCAGGCGAGTTTCTCCTGGACAAGTTGGTGCGAGGCGATGGGTTTGTCGTCGAATTGTTTGCGCAGGACGCTGTACTGCCGGGCGGTTTCATAGCAGTCCATGGCCGCTCCGACAGCGCCCCAGGCGATGCCGAAGCGGGCTTGGGTCAGGCAGGCCAGCGCGGCTTTGAGCCCTTGTGCCGAAGGCAGCATCGCGGAGGACGAAACGCGGCAATCGGCGAGTGAAAGGCTGGAGGTGACCGAGGCGCGCATCGACCACTTGCCGTGAATGTCGGAGGTGGTGAATCCGGGAGTACCTCTCTCCACCAGAAAGGCGCGGATGCCTTCCGGCGCGCGGGCCCAGACGAGGGCGACATCGGCGAGGGTGCCGTTGGTAATCCAGGTTTTCTCGCCGTTGAGAATCCAGTGGCTGCCGTCGGGTCTGGCGGTGGTCCGCATGCCGCTCGGGTTGGAGCCGAAGTCCGGTTCGGTGAGTCCGAAGCAGCCGATCGCCTTTCCGGACTGCAACTGAGGCAGCCAGCGCTCTTTCTGCTCCTCCGAACCAAAAGAGAGGATCGGGTACATCACCAGCGCGCCTTGGACGGAGGCAAAGCTGCGGAGGCCGGAATCGCCTCGCTCGAGTTCCTGCATGATGAGACCGTACTCGACGTTGGTCATGCCGGCACAGCCATAGCCTTCGAGGTTGGCGCCGAAAAACCCGAGTTCCGCCATTTCGGAGCTGAGGTGGCCAGGAAAGGCAGCGTCGCGGTAAGCCGCCCGGATCACCGGTAGGACACGATCGTCTACGAACTGCCGCGCCGTCTGGCGGACCAGCAGTTCCTGTTCGGAGAAGAGAGAGTCGATGTGGAGGTAGTCGACGCCGCGGAAGGGCTGCATTGGCTTGTACTTGAGGGTTTTCTTCCATTCTACGTCTTCACGGCGAATTGAGTCCGGGAATCGAGGCGGCGCCCCAGAGGCAAGATTTCTTGCGAAAAAAGCGACCGTCGAGCCACTTCATTTCTGTAGCGAGGGCGGTGAACGATGCGTTTTTGCCTTTTCTTCCTTGTCCTGCTTGTTTCTCCGGGATACGGCCAGCCGGAGAAAGGATCGAGCGACCTGCTTCAAAGAGGCTATGAGCGGCTCCAGAACAAGGAGTACGAGGAGGCGGTGAAGTTGTTTCAGGAAGTGCTGACAGCAACGCCACAGCGGTCGACCGTTCGCAAGGACTTGGCTTACACGTACCTGAAGATCGGTGAGAACGAGAAAGCGCGCGATCAGTTCGGGGAAGTGATGAGGTTGAATCCGAGCGACTTGCAGGCGGCGCTGGAGTATGCGTTTCTGTGCCACGAGACGGGCGAGCGAGTCCGGGCACGGAGGGTGTTTGACCGCGTGAGGAAGCAAGGGGAGGGTGAGGCGAAAGCCACTGCGGAGAGTGCTTTCCAGAACATTGACGGACCTCTGGCGGAGGGGATCGCGCGGTGGTCGAAGGTGGCGGAAGCAACGCCTCAGGATTTTATGGCGCACCTGGAGTTGGCCAGACTGGCCGAGGACAGGGACGAGTTGGAAGTGGCGGGGAAGCACTACGAGGCGGCGTGGAGGCTGAAGCCGGCGGAGCGGCAGTTGCTGGTGAGTCTGGCGCGGGTTTGGCGCTCATTAAACCTGACCGACCGGGCGACCGCGGCATTGCTGGCGGCCTCGCGCGGGTCTTCGGCCCGGGCAAGCGAGGCGGCGCGGGATCTGCTTCCCGTGCGGTATCCCTATGTCTACGAATTCCGGCTGGGGCTGGAACTGGACCCGGCCAATGTCGAGTTGCGGCGCGAACTGGCGTACCTGCTGTTGAGCATGGACAAGCAGACCGAGGCGGAGAAGGAGTTTCGAGCGTTGCTGGAACGGACTCCGGAAGATCTGTTGGCGAGCGCTCAACTGGGGCTGATGCTGCTGGCTCGCAACGATCGCGCAAGGGCGATGCCGCTGCTCGACAGTGTGATGAAGGGGCCGGACAGCGTACTGGCGAATCGGGTCCGGGCGACGCTGAAACTCCCGGTAGAGCGGAAGGCGGAGGAGCCGGCGGCAGGATCGAGCGATGCGAAGGTGCTGGCGCAGAGGAGTCTCGAGAAAGGATATCTTCAGGACGCAGTGCGGTATCTGAAGGCGGCTCACGAAACGGACCGGGAAGATCCGTGGGTGATGCTGAAGCTCGGCTGGACGTACAACGTCCTGCGGGAGGACCGGGAGGCGATCCAGTGGTTCGAGATGGCCCGGCGCAGTGGCGACCCGCTGATCTCCGCGGAGGCGAAGAAGGCCTATGAGAACCTGCGGTCGGAATTCGCCCGGTTCCGGACGACGGTGTGGACGCTGCCGATGTACTCGTCCCGGTGGAACGACGCTTTCACGTACAGCCAAGTCAAGACCGAGATCCGGATCCGTTCGGTCCCTTTTCGGCCGTACCTGTCGATCCGGGTGAACGGCGATGTGCGGCAGACGACGGGCGGGCCGCTGCCTCAGTTCCTGTCGGAGAATGCCGCGATTCTTGCGGCCGGGGTGGCCACTCGAACGTGGAATGGAGTGACGTTGTGGGGAGAGGCCGGCAGCGCTCTGAGTTTCGGGAAAGCGCAGCCGGGAGTGGGTAAACTTTCGCCGGATTACCGGGGTGGCCTTTCGTTCGTCCGAGGGTTCGGGCACGCGATTGGAAGCCGCGGATGGTTCTACGATTTGAGCGCGGACGGGGTGTACGTCAGCCGGTTTGACGACGACATTCTGCTGTATCTCCAGAATCGGCTAGGGTGGACTCTGCCGCCGGCGAATTTCCTGGGCGGGGTGGAGGCGCAATTGTACATTGCCGGGAATCTGGTGACCGACACGAAACGGGCGGCGTGGGCCAATTTCGGGGAGGCGGGTCCGGGATTGCGGTTCCGCTGGCCCTTTCTACCGAAGGGGACGACGCTGTTTGTCGAATACCTGCGGGGCGGATACGGAATTCCGCAGGATGGAGTGCGGAAGGCGAATTACTTCGATCTGCGAGGGGGGGTCTGGTATGCGATTTCCCGGTAGAGTGCTATTGCTGCTGGCGGGCGCCGGTGTGAGTCTGGGCGGGTCGATGGCATTACCGGATTCCGCGGTGAGGACCGGTTTCTCGTTTGCCGTGGAGGGGAAACCGGCGGGTTCGTGGCCGTCGATCCTGGCGGTGATCGGGTTGCGGCCCGGACCGGTCGAATCAAGCGCGGTGGTTGTGCTCGGGCCGGCGGCGGAAGCTTCACCGCGGTGGTTGGAGATGGTGAATCGCGGCACCTACTTGATTGCAGAAGGCCAAAGCCTCGCGGCTGAAATGTTCGGTTTTCGGGCGATGCCCCAGCGGGTGAGGGTCCGGCGCCTGCAGGATGCGCGTTCCCCGGTGGCGATCATTTGGGAGAAGGACGAGGAGTTGCTTCGATTCCAGGTTCCGGATGCGGCTAAGGTGTTTGTGCGTGAGAAGTGGACGAGAGCGCCGCTGGTTGCGGGGCTCCGGCGAGGCGAAGGTGCGGTGTTGTGGGTGGCGTCGAGTCCCGGCGAGCGTGGCTACGAGCGATACCCGTTTCTGCCGCACGCATTGCAGGACCTGGGATTTGCGCCGCCGTTTGAATCGCGAAGGCTGTGGGCGTTTTTCGATTCGTCGTACCGGCTGCGAGTGGATACCGATTACTTTGCGAAGCGGTGGCGGGCGTCCGGAATCGCGGGCCTCCACGTGGCCGCGTGGCATTTCTTCGAGCCCGATGAAGCGCGCGATGCGTACTTGAAGAGGCTGATTTCGTCGTGCCATCGGAACGGCATCGCGGTGTACGCCTGGCTGGAATTACCGCACGTGAGCGAGAAGTTCTGGCTGGACCATCCACACTGGCGGGAGAAGACCGCGGATCTGCGGGACGCCCACCTGGATTGGCGGAAGTTGATGAACCTGTCGAACCGCGACTGCTTTCGGGCCGCGGTAGCCGGAGTAAAGAGTCTGGTTATCCGGTTCGATTGGGATGGAGTGAATCTCGGGGAGCTGTATTTCGAGTCGCTGGAGGGCGCGGCGAACGCGTCGCGGTTTACGCCCATGAACGACGATGTGCGGGCGGAGTTTCGCGGGATCGGCGGGTTCGACCCGGCAGAGTTGTTCAAGGGAAAGGCCGACAGCGGCCGGCTGGAGCGCTTCCTCGAGTATCGCAGCCGGTTGGCGGGCCGGATGCAAGATGAGTGGCTGACAGAACTCGAGGCATGCCGGCGGGAACGGCCGCATCTGGATGTGGTGCTGACGCATGTGGACGATCAGATTGACGGGCGGATGAAGGCGGCGATCGGAGCGGACGCGGCGGCCGTGATGCCGCTGGCGCAGGGTCGCGGGTTCACGTTCCTGGTGGAGGATCCGGCGACCGTGTGGCACCTGAGCCCGGAGCGGTATCGCGAGATGGCGCTGCGGTATGCGAGGCTGGCCGTAAAGGAAGAACTGCTGGGCGTCGATATCAATGTTGTCGAGCGGTACCAGGATGTGTACCCGACGAAGCAGCAGACCGGCGTTGAACTGCTGCAGTTGATTCGGGCCGCGAGTGTCGCGTTCCGGCGGGTGGCGTTGTATTTCGAGCGATCACTGCAGGCGGAGGATCTGTCGCTGTTACCTTCCGCGGCGGCGGTCGTCGATCGCGTCCGGGAATCGAATGGCGGATGGGAGGTGGACTCGGCGGCGAGTGTGCACCAGCGTTGGAGGGGAGCGGCTCGTGTAAACGGGAAGCCTTGGCCCGTGGGCGATGGTGAGTTCGTGTTATTGCCCGCGGGAGGGTCTCGAGTCGAGCCGAGTCCAGGGTGGACAGGGACTCGGATCTGGGACTTTTCCGGGGAGTTAGAGAGCGCCGAGTTGCTGGGAAACGGCGCTTGCCGGATTGTTTACACGAGTCAGGCGAGAGCGATCGCCCGGGTTCGGCGGCCGGTGCTGTGGGTGGAGATCGATGGGGTGGCGGCCCCACTGTCGGTCGAGGGCGGAAACGGCGAATGGGCGGTTCTTTTGCCCAACGGAAAGCACAGGGTTGTGCTGCAAACAGAGGACTCCGGGATTCGCGCGTCGGTTCGAGCTCCGAGAAATGTCGACTGACTAGGTTGACGATTAGGGGAGTTTTTCCGTAGGATGCCAATAGGTCCATGGCAGACGCCGCCATCCATCCCCGGCTCCAGGAAATTCCCGACAAGCTCTACTTTCGCATTGGTGAGGTGAGCCAGTTGGTCGGCGTAGAGCCATATGTTCTTCGGTATTGGGAAACCGAGTTCGGGAATCTTTCTCCGAAGAAGTCCGGCACGGGTCACCGGTTGTATCGAAAGAAGGACGTCGAACTGCTGCTGAAAATAAAACACTTACTCTATGAGCGGCGGTTCACGATCGAAGGTGCGCGTCAGTCGATGCAGGAAGAGCCGAAAGGGTCAGCTCGAAAGCGAGCCGATAAGGCGGCTCGGTTGCAAGCGAACCTTTTTTCGGCCGAGCCGTTGACGGAACTCCGCAGGGAGCTTCAGTCCATTCTGACGCTCATGAGGTAGCCGCACCGTCTCCTACAATCGTAGAATAAATGCGGTCCAGATCGTCCACTGAATAGTATTCGATTTCGATTCTTCCGCTTACGGGCGATCGGGGAACGACTCGAACCCGTGTCCCTAGAGTTCGCTCCATTTCTTCGATGGCGGCGCGAACGTTTGGGTCCAGGGCGGCAGCTTCCTTTGAAGTTCTGGTGCGGCGGGGTTCAGTGAGGCGCTGAGTCAGTCGTTCGGTCTCGCGAACGGAGAGGCCTTGCGCGACGACGCGTTCGGCGAGTTCGCGCTGGTCCTCTGCAGTCAACCCAAGAAGGCAGCGGGCGTGCCCTGGGGAAAGGCGGCGCTCAGCGATCAGTTGCTGGATATCCGCTGGTAGCTGCAACAGGCGCAAAAGATTAGAGATGGTGGTCCGGTCCTTGCCTGTGCGTTGGCCGATTTGTTCCTGGGTCAGATGGAGTTCCTGAATCAGGCGCTGGAATGCGAGGGCTGTTTCGATCGGGTTGAGGTCTTCGCGCTGGATGTTCTCAACGAGGGTCACCTCGAGGAGGTGGTCGTCCGAGATGTCCTGCACGACGACCGGAACATGGTCAAGACCGGCCAGCTGGGCGGCGCGCCAGCGGCGTTCTCCAGCCACGAGTTGATAACGGTCTGCACTCGGTCGGACGACTAGAGGTTGGACGATCCCGTTCGCGCGGATCGATTGAGCCAGTTCTTCCAGGCGGGTTTGATCGAAGATGCGTCTCGGCTGGAGGGGATTTGGATCGATGTCGCCAATCGGCAAGGAAGTCGGGAGGGCGGAGGCGACTGGGGGCAGACCATCCGAGGTGGCGACCTTTGGTGGGAGAAGGGCGCTCAGGCCTTTACCGAGCACTCTGCGCGGTCCGTCGTGCGGTTTGTTCATTGTGGAGGATCTCCTTGGCGAGTCGGATGTAGCTCTCAGCGCCGCGAGAACGGACGTCGTAGGTGAGAATTGTCTGGCCGAAACTCGGCGCCTCGGCTAAACGAATGCTCCTGGGTATGACGGTTTGGAAGATCTCATCGGCAAAGAATTCCTTGAGGTCATTGGCGACCTGGCGGGCCAGATTTGTCCGGTCATCGTACATTGTGAGGAGGATTCCCTCGATGGCCAAGGGATGGCTGAAAGAGTTCTTGATTCGGTCGATGGTGGCGATAAGTTCCGAGATCCCTTCCAGGGCGAAGAATTCGCATTGAATCGGGATGAGAACGCTGTCGGCGGCGGAAAGGGCGTTGATGGTGAGGAGGTCGAGGGCGGGGGGGCAGTCGATGAAAACGTAGTCGTAATGTTGGCGGCACAACGCCAAGGCGGACCGAAGTTTGTATTGGCGTTCAGGAAGGTCGACGAGATCGATGTTGGCTGCAGCGAGATTCTGGTCGGCAGGCAGGATGGAAAGGCCTTGAAACGACGTTGGAAGGATGGCCTGATCGGCGGGAACTGATCCGAGAAGGACATGGTAGGTTGTGAGTTGATCTGGGAGTTTTTCGACGCCCAAGCCGGTGGTGGAGTTGCCTTGGGGATCGGAATCGATGAGGAGAATGCGAAGATCGTTGGCTGCCAGGGCGGCGGAAAGGTTGATTGCGGTTGTTGTCTTCCCAACACCGCCTTTCTGGTTCGCGATCGCGATGACTTTGCCCAAGCCAACATGCTAGCACACGAGTTTTGCCGGAGCCCGCGGAAGTCCCATGTTTCACGTGAAACGGTGACTTCACGGCGTCCTGTCGGCGGATGTTTCACGTGAAACACCGACCAGGAAACCTGACCCAACCCAGGGCAATGGCACCCGAGCCACTTCACCGGGAATCACAGCCTCAGCTGTCAGGAGAGCCACATTCGGCGCCAATCGAAAGACAAACCTCCGCAGATCCTTCCACGCAACCGCACGCGAGACCAACCAATCGAAGCTCTGAGTAACAGCCTCACCCCGCGCCGCGATCACCCGGACGTTCCGCAACGACCTTGCCGCTTCCCTAAGGAACGCCGCTTTCCTTTGATGCGACTCGATCAATGTCACTTCCAGATCAGGCCGTAACACCGCGATCGGAATCCCTGGAAACCCTCCCCCTGCACCGAGATCGGCAGCGGCGAGGGGTCCCGCAGGGAGCCACCGTGCGAGGAACGCCGATTCACCGTAATGCCGTACGGCCGCTTCGGCCTCATCCTCGATCCGGGTTAGATTGATCTTCGTGTTCCAGCGCCGCAAAAGCTCAAAATGCTGCGCGAACGCCTCGATCTCTTCCTCCGACAATGGGCAAAAGGGCTGAACCAACTGACGGAGAGAGTCACGAAGCACGGCGCAAGCTCAGGTAAACGTCGAGAATTGCCACAGCCGCGGGCGTGACGCCTGGAATGCGGCCTGCCTGGCCCAGCGTTCTCGGGATTACCCTTTCCAGCTTCTCAATTACCTCTCTCGAAAGCCCTGGCACGGAATGGTACACAAAACCATCGGGAATCACCCGCGAATCCGACCCCTTCAACCGCTGGATATGCCGATCCTGCTGCGCGATGTACCCGGCGTACTTCGCTTCAGTCTCAACCGTCATCAGTACTCCACGAACAGGCTCCTCCCCGAGAGTCTGGCGCACCCAATCCGAAATCTCAGCGATTCGTGCCTCCGGCCGCTTCAGCCACTGGCCGTACTTGCTCGCGTCCAGCGCGACGGAGAGCTTCCTCCGCTGGTCCTGCTTCTTCCTGAACCGGGCCCACCTCTCGTCAGTCACCAGCCCAACTTCTCGGCCCAGGGCCGTCAACCTTTCATCGGCATTATCGATGCGAAGGTGTAGCCGGAACTCTGCCCGCGAAGTGAACATTCGATAAGGCTCATCTGCACCCTTGCTGATGAGGTCGTCGATCAGAATTCCTGTATAGCCCGAGATGCGCTCGATTCTCATCGGTTGACGATGCTGTAACCGCAAGGCCGCGTTGATTCCTGCCACCAATCCCTGGCAAGCCGCCTCCTCGTAACCCGAAGTGCCGTTGATCTGGCCGGCCAAATACAGATTCTCTATACTCTTCACCTCCAGGCAATGGTCCAGCTCGCGAGGATCGACCGCGTCATACTCGATCGCATATCCAGGCCGAATCATCTCTGCGGCCTCCAAGCCGGGAATTGACTCGATCATTGCCGTTTGCACGTCAATCGGCATGCTGGTTGACATCCCGTTCACGTACACCTCGTGCGTCTCCAACCCCTCCGGCTCGAGGAATACCTGGTGAGTTTCTTTGTCCGGAAACTTCACGAACTTGTCTTCGATCGAGGGGCAGTAGCGCGGTCCGACTCCTTCAATCTGCCCGCTGTAGAGTGGGGACCGATGGATCGCCTCCTGTAAGATGCGCTTGGTCTCAGCCGTCGTTCGCGCCAGGTAGCAACGGATCTGGGGCCGCTCGATCCGCTCAGTCAGGAACGAAAACGGCGTCGGATCCGGATCGCCTTCTTGCGGCTCGAACTGAGTCCAATCAATCGTGCGGCCATCCAGGCGCGGCGGCGTGCCCGTCTTCAGCCGGGTCCATTGCAGACCTAAGCTGCGCAACTGATCTCCCAGCAGGTTGGAGGGCGCCTCACCGCTCCGCCCGCAGCTATACTTCTCCTCGCCGACGTGCGCGAGTCCGTTGAGGAAGGTCCCGGTTGTGACAATCACAGCCCCTGCCTGCATCACTCGGCCATCTCGGAGTTTCAGACCCGAGACTCTCCTTCGGCCATGCCCGTCGATGATCAACTCCGCGACCTCCGCCTGCCGGATCCTGAGGTTCGGCTCCTGCTCCAGCACCTCGCGCATCTTCAGTCGGTATTGTTTCTTGTCGCATTGCGCCCGCGGAGACCACACCGCGGGTCCGCGGCTGGTATTCAACAGACGAAACTGGATGCCGACGGCGTCGGTCACCTCGCCCATGACCCCGCCCAAGGCATCGATCTCGCGCACGAGGTGGCCCTTCGCGATCCCGCCCACCGCCGGATTGCACGACATTTGGGCAATCAGGTCGGCATTCATCGTCACGATCGCCGTCTTGAGGCCCATGCGCGCGCACGCCCGCGCCGCCTCGCACCCGGCGTGACCCGCCCCGACCACAACGACATCGTACAGATTCTGCATCGGAGTTGATTATGCTTATTGTATCGCCATGAAGATATTAGTCCTCGGCGGTGGGGGCCGCGAACACGCCCTTGCCTGGAAACTTGCACAGACTCCGGGAACGTCCCTCTTCGCCTGCCCAGGCAACCCTGGCATCGCGCGAATCGCCACCCTTCTCCCCACCCGGCAAAGCACTCCGGAGGAATTCCTCGACCTCGCCCGCACTCTCAAGCCGGACCTGACCGTCGTCGGCCCGGAAGCGCCGCTGGTGGCTGGCGTCGTCGACCGCTTCCGCCGCGAAGGCCTCACGATTTTCGGACCCACGGCCGCCGCCGCCCGCCTTGAAGGCAGTAAAGTCTTTGCCAAGCAGTTCTTTCGCGACCACCAGATTCCCACTGCGCGTTTTCGCGCCGTTGCCTGCCGCGCGGATGCGCTCAGCGCTCTCGACGACTTCGGCTATCCTATTGTTCTCAAGGCCGACGGCCTGGCTGCAGGGAAGGGCGTCATCATTGCGAGCACCCGGACGGAAGCCGAAGACGCCGTCGCGACGCTTGGCGAGACGCTGGTGATCGAAGAATTCCTCGAAGGCGAAGAGTTGAGCTTCATCGCCATCTGCGACGGGCACCGCGCCCTTCCGCTGGAACCAAGCCAGGACCACAAACGGGTCTTCGATCTCGATCAAGGCCCGAACACGGGAGGTATGGGCGCCTACAGTGACTCCCGCCTCCTCACACCGGCGCAGACGCAGAACATACTCGACAGGATCATGCTTCCTACGGTAGCCGCCCTCCGTTTTACCGGCTTTCTGTACGCAGGCTTAATGATGACCGGCGACGGTCCCAAAGTGCTCGAATTCAACGTCCGGATGGGCGACCCCGAAACCCAGCCGCTTCTCTGCCGTTTGCGCTCTAACCTTAACGAAACGCTGATGGACGCTGCGCTCGAGCAACTCGGCTCAGAGCCGTTGGAATGGAGTCCCGACCCCGCTGTATGCGTGGTCATGGCCTCCGGCGGTTATCCGGGCGCTTACCCGACTGGCAAACCGATCACTGGCATTGAGGATGCGGAAGCCACCGGAGCCACCGTCTTCCACGCGGGCACGCGGCATTCCGGCAGCGGAGTCGAAACCGCCGGCGGCCGGGTCCTGGGAGTCACGGCATCGGCGGCCACATTGGACGAGGCCATTCGCAACGCCTACTTCGCGGTATCAAAAATACACTTCGGCGGCGCCCACTATCGAAAGGACATTGGCCGCCGGGGGCTAACCCGGTACAATAAAGAGGCGTGAACCGGGGCTTGGGGACGTAGCTCAGATGGATAGAGCGGCCGCCTCCTAAGCGACAGGTCGGCAGTTCGAATCTGCCCGTCCCTACCATAAGCCTCCGCGCGCTCGCCCAAGAGACAACCAGCATGCTCAAACCCCTGTCTGACATCGGCCTCGCCGGCCTGGCGGTTATGGGCCAGAATCTGGCCTTGAATATCGCGGACCACGGCTTTCAGATCTCCGTGTACAACCGCACGACCGAGACTATGGAGGAGTTTGTCAAGGCGAACCCCATGACGCCTGGTGGCCTGGTCGCTTGCCGCACCCCGCAAGAGTTTGTCCAGTCACTGTCCCGGCCACGCAAGATCGTGATCCTCGTCAAAGCAGGAGCAGGGACCGACGCCGTCATCAATACCTTTGTCCCGCTCCTCGAAACCGGCGACATCCTGATAGACGGGGGCAACGCCAATTGGGTCGACACGATCCGCCGCGAGAAGGAATTGGCGGCGAAAGGTCTCCGCTTCATCGGATCGGGTGTGTCGGGCGGTGAGGAAGGGGCCCGATTCGGTCCGTCCCTGATGCCGGGCGGCGATCCCAGTGCTTACCGGGAAGTGGAACCGATCTGGAATGCCATCGCCGCCAAGGTGGATAAGGCGGCCGGAAAGCCGCTGGTGGGAGCCGCCCCCGGAAAGCCGATCGTGGGTGGTGTTCCCTGCGCGACGTATATCGGCCCAGACGGTGCCGGCCACTACGTCAAGATGGTCCACAACGGCATTGAATATGGCGACATGCAGATGATTGCCGAAGCCTACGCCATCCTCCAAAAGGCCCTTGGATGCACTCCGGACGAACTCGGCGAGATCTTCACCCAGTGGAACGAAGGCGTCCTGAACTCTTTTCTGATCGAGATCACGGCCGACATCTTCAAGCAAAAAGATCCCGTGACCGGTAATCCGTTCGTGGATATGGTGGTAGACGCCGCAGGGCAGAAGGGCACGGGCAAATGGACTTCGGTCAATGCCCTCGACATGGGGGTTCCCGCCCCTACCGTAGCCGAGTCCGTTTTCGCGCGATTCTTGAGCGCCATTAAGGACGAACGAGTCTTTGCCTCCCAGCAACTACCCGGACCTCCACGCGAACACATCATAGGCAACCTGGAGGATTTTGTTCAGGCAGTACATGATGCCCTGTACTGTTCGAAGATCTGCGCCTACGCACAGGGCTTCCAGCTCATGAGGGCGGCACAGACCGAATATAAATGGACTTTAAGTTTTGGTAATATCGCGCAAATTTGGCGTGGTGGCTGTATTATCCGGGCGGGCTTTCTCCAGAAGATCACGGAAGCCTACGAACGCGACCGCCAGCTTCCGAACCTGCTTCTGGATCCTTTCTTCCGGTCAGAAATTGACAGATGTCAGGCAAACTGGCGGAAGGTGGTTGCATCGGCGGCTGCCCTCGGTGTTTCGGCCCCGACCTTCTTTTCTGCATTGGCGTACTACGACGGTTATCGTTCTGCGCGTCTCCCCGCCAACCTCACCCAGGCGCAGCGAGACTATTTCGGCGCTCACACCTATGAACGCGTCGACCAGCCGAGAGGCCGATTCTTTCACCTGGACTGGCCAGAACCCGGCCGCCCCCAGTACGATATCTGAGCGGCCGGCGACACTTTTCCTTGCGGGCGAAAAAACTCCTTGGTTACAATCCTTCAATAAGGTGTAGCCTATGTCTACAGAAGGAGCGGCCTAACTATGTTCCGATTGGACGCCGACAAGGCGGTTGAGTTCTGCGACGGTCTGCGAAGGCGCGATTTCCTTCACGCCGGGTCGCTGTCATTCCTAGGGTTGGGCTTGCCTGGCTTTCTAGGCATGAAGGCTCAGGGTGCGATTGACCCGTCTAAGGATGTCAACTGCATCATGCTCTTCCTGGTCGGGGGGCCGTCCCAGTTGGATACCTGGGACATGAAGCCAAACGCCCCGGTGGAAATCCGCGGTCCCTACAAGCCGATCAAGACCAACGTCGCCGGCATCGAGATCTCGGAGAACTTCCCGCGGATGGCGAAGCACGCCGACAAATACGCGATCCTCCGCAGCGTGTACCACACGGCGGCCGCCGTGCACGACACGGGGCACCAGATGATGCAGACCGGCCGCCTCTTCCAGGGTGGCATCGAGCATCCCCACATCGGTTGCGTCCTGGCCAAACTGCGCGGGCCCAAGGGAGACGTTCCCCCGCATGTTCTGCTGCCGCGGCCCATCGGCAACACGGGCGGCAACATGCCGCACGGTCAGAACGCCGGATACCTGGGGAAGACCCACGATCCCTTCGTCCTGAACTCCGATCCCTCCGACCCGAATTTCCGGGTGCCGGACATGCTCCCGCCGGACTATCTGAACGCCTTGCGCGTCGACCGCCGCCGCAACTGGCGCGAGATGATCGACCGCTCGGTCAGCCGGTTCGAGACATCGCAGGACGCGCGTCTGCTCGACTCGACGTTCCACCAGGCGTACACGCTGATGTCATCGCAGAAGGCGCGCGAGGCCTTTGAACTCTCGCGCGAGTCCGAAGCCGTCCGCGAAAAGTACGGACTGAACCGCTTTGGCCAAAGCTGCCTGCTGGCCCGCCGCATGATCGAGGCCGGTGTCCGCTTTGTCACGGTCAACATGTTCGAGACGGTATTCGACGAGATCACTTGGGACATACACGGCTCCAAGCCGTTCAGTCCGATCTCCTGCTATCGCGATCTGGTAGGTCCGATGTTCGACCACGCATACAGCGCACTGCTCCAGGACCTCAGCGACCGTGGCCTGCTCAACAACACGATGGTGGTGGCGATGGGCGAATTCGGCCGTACACCGAAGGTCAACCCGGCCGGCGGCCGGGACCATTGGCCCAACTGCTGGTCAATGCTCATGGCGGGTGGCGGCATCAAAGGCGGACAGGTCGTCGGCTCGTCCGACGAGATTGGCGCGATGCCGAAGGATCGGCCGACCACTCCGGCGCAGGTCGCGGCCACCATCTATCAGGCTTTGGGCATTCCGCTCGATCATGAGTTGCCCGGCGCCCAGGGCCGTCCGATTCGTGTGGTGGATCACGGCGTCGAACCGATCCGCGAACTGTTTGTCTGAAGGCTATAAGGTTAAAGACGGTGCGCGGCTCTCGCCGCGCCTGATGGTTTCACAAGATGAAGACGCTCCTGCTGGTCTTGCTCCCTTCGTCGCTGGCGTTTGCGGCAACCACGCTCACGGTGTTGCCCAGCGCGGCGGAACTTCGCGGGCCGGAAGCGCGGCACCAATTCCTCGCCCAGGCCTTGATCGGCTCGATCCAGGAGGATTGGACCCGGCAAGCAACCTGGACATCATCCGATCCGAAGATCGCCACCGTCGATTCCAGCGGTCTGGTCACTCCGGTCGGCGACGGTCGCGCCTCCATCACGGCGAAAGCCGGAGCGCTCTCCGCGTCGGCCGCCATCACGGTGAAGGGCTCCCAAGCTCCATTTACCTGGAGCTTCCGAAACGACGTCATCCCGGTGCTGACCAAGGCGGGCTGCAATCAGGGGGCCTGCCACGGCGCGCTGGCCGGGAAGAACGGCTTTAAGCTCACGCTGCGTGGGTACGATCCCGAAGTCGATTTCCACACCCTCACGCGCCAGTCCATCGGTCGCCGGGTCTCCCTGTCGGAACCCTCCAATAGTCTTGTCCTGCTGAAGGCGTCGATGGCGATTCCCCACGGCGGCGGCAAACGATTCGATGCCCGCTCGCTCGAATATCGGGTGCTTGGCGAGTGGATCGCCGCCGGCACGCCGCCACCCGCGGATGACGACACACGCATAGAAGCCCTCCGCGTCTATCCGGCCAGCGCCGTATTGAAGCCTGGAGCGGGGCAGCGCCTCGTCGTGGAAGCGCATTACTCGAACGGCGAACTCCGCGACGTCACGCGTTGGGTGAAGTTCGGATCTTCTGATGAAGGGGTTGCCACTGTCGATGACAACGGTGTTGTAAAGATGACGGGCCAAGGCGAAGCGGCCATTACGCTCTGGTATTCGAGCAAAGTCCTGTATTCCCGCCTTACGGTCCCGTTCGATCACAAGGTCGACCCGCAGGTTTACAGCCGCTTTGAAAAACGCGGTTTCATCGACGAGTTGGCCGTCCGGAAGTGGCAGGCCCTCAACCTCGCGCCATCGAACCCCTCTTTCGATTCGATTTTCATCCGCCGCCTGTATCTCGACGCCGCCGGGATTCTGCCTACGTCCGAGGAAGTCGAGCAGTTCCTCGCCGACAAGGCGCCCGAGAAACGGCAAAAGCTGATCGACGCGCTCCTCGACCGCGACGAGTACGCCGACTACTGGGCCTACAAATGGTCCGATCTGTTCCTGGTCTCCACGCGCACGCTTCGCTCGAACGCGATGTGGAGCTTCTATTATTGGATCCGTGACAGCGTCAAACAGAACAAGCCCTGGGACCAGATGGCGCGCGACATCTTCACATCGCAGGGGAACACTCGTTCGAACGGGGCGCTGAACTTCTTCGTCCTTCACAAGGACCCGGTCCAACTGAGCGAGACCGTCACGCAGGCGTTCCTGGGACAGAAACTCACCTGCGCCCGCTGCCACAACCACCCGATGGAGAAGTGGACGCAGCGCCAGTATTACCAGTTTGCCAACCTGTTTTCGCGGATCGGCATGAAGAACGCCGCCGAGGCCGGTGACACCATCGTCTTCGCCAAGACCACCGGCGATATCAATCATCCGCGCCTGCTGCGACCGCTCGAGCCGGCGCCTCTCGATGGCGAACCCCTGGCGCTCGACTCTATCGAAGACCGCCGCGTGCACTTTGCGAAATGGCTGACCAGTCCCAACAATACCTACTTCGCCCGTGCCATCGTCAACCGCGTCTGGGGCAACTTCATGGGCAGGGGGTTGACGGAGCCCGTCGATGATGTTCGCGCCACCAACCCGGCATCGAACGAGGCGTTGTTCGACGCCTTGGCCAAAGACTTCGTAAAGAACGGCTACGACATCAAACGCTTGGTCCGGCTCATCGCCAATTCGTCCACCTATCAGTTGTCGTCCGAAGCGAACGCGACCAACCAGGGGGACACCAAATATTACTCGCGATACATCGTCAAGCGCCTTCCGGCCGAAGTTCTGCTGGACTCCATGTCGCAGGTGACCGGCGTGCCCACGCGCTTCGGCGGGTATCCCACCGGCACCCGCGCGCTGCAACTGCCGGACACCCAGGTCCAGTCGCAGTTCCTGGCTTCGTTCGGACGTCCGGCGCGCGCCATCTGCGATGCCGGCGAGCGATCCAGCCAGCCTTCCATCAGCCAGGCCCTGCACGTGATCAACGGAGACACGCTGAATAAGAAGCTCAGCGATCCGAACGGATACGCCGCGTTGGCCCTCAAGCTGGGCCTTTCGGAAACCCGCATCGTCGAGCATCTTTTCCTGAGCGCCTATAGCCGCTACCCGTCCGAAGACGAGAAAACTACTCTTGCCAAGGCTCTGCGCGGCGCGCGTCTGGCCTCGGGATCGGTCGAAGCGCAACGCGACGCACGCCAGAAGGCGCTGGAAGACATGATGTGGGCCTTGCTCACCAGCAAAGAGTTCCTCTTCAACTATTGAGGGTCCACCATGCGAACGAGCGTTCTTGCCGCCCTGGTCCTGTCAGCGCTACCGATTCCGGCGCAGACATTTTCCAAAGACATTGCGCCGATCTTCGCCCGGCAGTGCCTTGGGTGTCACGCCTCCGCCGTCAAGATGGGATCGCTCGATCTCGACACGGAAGAGGGAATCCGGCGGGGCGGCAACCACGGCACTGTTCTTGTACCGGGCAAAAGCGACTCGAGCCGCCTCTACCTGATGATTGCGGGCAAAGCGACACCAGCCATGCCGATGTCGGGGCAAACCCTGCCGGCGCAGGATATCGAGGCGATCCGGCGCTGGATCGACGCGGGCGCCAGATTCGATGGCCCCGTTACCGTCAGCGCCGTCGCGGTACCCGTCGCGCCGAAACTCACGCCGCGAAGAGCGGTCAAGGCCCAGGTCGGTGCGATGGCCTGGCGGCCGGACGGCAGGACGCTCGCGCTCGGCCTCTACCGGGAGGTCCGCCTCACGGATCCCGCCGGCAAGACGATGGGCACTCTGGCAGGCCATGCGGAACAACTTCGCGCAGTCGCGTTCTCACCCGACGGCAGGCTCCTCGCCGCGGCCGGCGGTCAACCCGCAAGGAAGGGCGAGGTCAAAATCTGGGACGTCGACGCCCGGACCGAGGTTCGCGTCCTCACCGGCCATTCCGATTGCATCTATGGCGTCGCGTTCTCGCGCGATGGCCGTATCCTGGCCACCGCAAGCTACGACAAGCTGATCAAGCTCTGGGATATCTCCACGGGAAACGAAGTACGCACGCTCAAAGATCACATCGATGCGATCTATGCGCTGGCGTTCACACCCGATGGGAAACAACTCGTCTCGGCTTCCGCGGATCGGGGGGTGAAGGTGTGGGACCCCGAAACGGGAGAACGCCTGTACACGATGTCTGAACCGTTGGACGGTCTCAACACGCTGGCGGTTCACCCCAGCGGCCGGTTCGTCGCCGCCGGCGGTCTTGACAAGACCATCCGCATCTGGGAGATCGGCCCGAAATCCGCGCGCCTGGTGAACAGCCAGATCGCGCACGAAGATGCGATTCTGCATCTTGCTTTCTCTCCGGACGGAAAGACTCTCGCCTCGTCGTCGGCTGACAAGACGATCAAGTTCCTGAAGACCGAAGATCTCTCCGAAATCAAGGTTCTGGCGAACCAGCCGGATTGGGTCACCACCGTCGAGTTTGCCCCCGACGGCCGCGCCGTTGCCGTCGGGCGCTTTGACGGTTCGATCGAGTTCATTGAGGGAAGCCGCCTGAGTTCCGGTCAGGTGGCTGCAGTCCGAGTGAGGTAGAAAACGCCATGAAGCTCCCCATGTTGTCCGCCATTGTGCTCGCCGGCGGTGCCTTCGCGCAGCAGGCCGCCGATTCGCCCACGGGAAACCGTACGACGCCGCCGACCATTGCGACGGTCGCGCCCCAGGGCGCCGCGCGCGGCGCCACCATCACCTTCACTGTTGAGGGCTTCAACCTCGCCAACGCTTCCGCCGTTTACTTCAGCCAGCCGGGAATCACGGCCAGGATCGTTCGCATCAAGGAACTGCCCGACCTGCCCGACATTCGCCTGGGCAGCAATGGAACGCTCTCCACGGTCGACCTGGGTCCGCTGCCGCCTCGAAATCAGGTCACCCTGGACATCGACATCGGTCCCGAAGCGCCTGTCGGCCCGGTCAGCTTCCGCCTCCTGACCCCGTTGGGCACCAGCCCCGAGGGCAAATTCCTGGTCGAACCCTACTACGGCGAGAGCCCCGATCGGGAACCGAACGACACTTCGGAGACTGCCTTTGAATCGTATCTTCCGACGATCCTAGTAGGAACGATTGCAAAGCCCGGAGATATTGATTTCTATCGAATCGATGTCAAGGCTGGAGATCAACTCGTCCTCGAAGATGGCGCGCGGATGCTCGGCAGCGCGTTGCGCCCGATTATCGGCATCTACACTGCCGACCTCGCTCTAATGAAAGAGTTCGGCAACGATGGCGTTGTCCAACCTGCCTTTGCCCATCGCTTTGAGAAGGCCGGCATCTACTACCTGCGCGTTTCCGATTACCAGCAGAGCGGCGGCGGCGGCCATTTCTACCGCATCAAAGCCGGCAAGTTCCCCTACGTGCTGTCGGCCTATCCGCTCGGCGTGCCGCGCAACCGGGAAAGCGAGGTGAAGTTGACGGGATTCCATGTCGGTGAGGGCGCAATCAGGTTCGCCGCCAAGCCGGCTTCGGAAGGCGACCCCACGCTGCAATTCCGGCCGGCTCTCAAAGCCGGCATGGCGTTCAACGAGATCAATGTCGCCCTGGGCGATTTGCCGGCGGTTGAATCCAACCGCGCCAACGCCTCGCCCCTTTCGGCGCAGAGGGTTCCCCTCCCGGTGACGGTCAATGGCCGCCTGGCAGAAAAAACGAATCACTTCCGCTTCCGCGCCAGGAAGGGCGAGAAGATCGTCATCGATGTCATGGCCAATCGCCTCGGCTCCGAACTCGACTCGCTGATTGAAGTGCTCGACCTGCAGGGCAATCCTATTGAACGCGCAGTCGCACGATGCGTCCTCGAAACCAGCGTCACGTTGCGCGACCACGACTCGGTTTCGCCGGGTGTACGCCTCCAGTCGCCTTCAGGCCTCGCGGTCGGCGACTACGTGATGCTTTCCGGCGAAATCCTGCGCGTGGAGGCCATGCCGCGCACGCCCGACGACGACTTCCGCTTCGAGCAGTTCGGCGGGCAGCGGATCGGCTTCTTCGACACGACACCCGAGGCTCACGCTGTCGACTCCGCCGCCTACAAAGTGCAAATCCTGCCTGCCGGCTCCAGGCCGGTTCCGAACGGCCTGCCGGTCGTGCGATTGACGCACCGCAACGATGATGGCGGACCCGGCTACGGCAAGGATTCGCGCCTTCGCTTCACGGCGCCCGCTGATGGGGAATACATCGTCCGCCTGCAGGATGTTCGCGGCTCGTTTGGCGACCCCTACACGTACCAATTGAATATCCGCGATGCGTCGCCCGATTTCCAATTGACGGTGTCGCCGCGCAACCCCAACGTGCCGTCCGGCGGGCGCATCCCGCTGACGGTCACCGCGTTGCGCCGCGACGACTTCGATGGGCCGATCGAGGTGACCGTCGCGGACTTGCCGGCCGGCCTGACCGCGACCCGCGCATCCATTCTGCCGGGGCAGGTGTCCACCGTGCTGCTGCTTTCCGCCGCCGCCGATGCGCGCCTGAAAGATTCCGTGCCGCTCAAGGTGACGGGAACTGGCGCAGGGCTTACCCGTCATGCCAGTCCCGACGATCCGTTGAAGCTCATTTCCGTGATGCCCAAACCCGATATCGTGATGCACGCCGAAACCGAAGAGGTCTCGCTGGTACCCGGCGGCACGGCGGAAGTGAAAGTGAAGATCTCGCGCAACAATGAGTTCGGCGGTCGCGTACCGGTGATCGTCACCAATCTGCCGCCGGGCGTGCGCGTCCTCGACGTGGGCCTGAACGGAGTCCTGATCAACGAGACGGAGACCGAGCGCTCGTTCACGCTCGAAGCCCTCACCTCCGCGCAACCGGTGGAACAAAACCTGGTGGTTTCGGGGAATATTGAAACGCGCGCCGGTGGCCAGCAGACGCTCTACGCAGCGGAGCCTATTCGTCTGACGGTGACGCCTCGAAAGCAAATGTCAGCCGCAAGGTAGCTCGTAGCACACCCTTCGCTACGCAACGGGACTTGAGCCCGTTATGCCATCGAAAACGAGAATCCTGTCCTCTTGCGACGGGCAAGATCGACTTCAGAGGGAATCAGGGACGGAGTTCTTGGCTGGCTGGCTAGGGAGGACCCGCGAACGGCGGACGAGCGGCGAGGGTTTTCCACACGCAATCAGATCGTTCGATGGCCAGGGCCGCCGGTTCAATTCGGGGCAACTGTTCCGTCCGGCGTTTCATCCTGACACGCGTGAGCACGTTTTCAAAAACCATCCGCCGGCGAGATGCCTCCTGAAACGCCGTCGCGAGATCGAGGCCGAGGTCGAGGCTGAGGGGAGCCCGCGTCTCTCCAGTGAAGTCCACGATCGTGGGGCCGGGTTGTACTCCCTTGTCCATGAGGATGAGGCTGAAGCTTGCCACCCCGTTCATCCGCTCTCGCGCCCCGGACCAGCGATAGAGTTCCGCCTCCGTGCAGATGCCGGCCCGCACGGGTCCCTCTTCGATGTACTTCACAATCGACTGCCGGTACCTGGATTCGAGTGCGGTGGCGTAGAAGCGCTGCGTCCAGTTGACGCCGCTTTTGACCGGAATTGCCTGCTTCCGCCACCATTTCTTCCCTGAGTGGTCGTCGGTGGCGAGAGGCACAAACAGTTTCCAGGGTCGGTGTTGGTATTTGCGATTGAGGTGTTTTGACGTTTGGCTTTGCATGTCCCGCATGAGACAGGAGATGCCGGATGTGGTTTTGGCTTGGAGCAGCCAGTGTCCTTGGCTGTGGGTCAGGCAGTAGTCATGGACAATGACGCCGTAGTGAGGGGCTTTCTTCCTGAGCAGGGCAAGGCTAAAGGCGAAGTCTTCGTCATCGAGGAAGACCCATTGTCCCTTATTGCCGCGTTGGACAACGTGGTAGAGGAGGTGAG
>JBJXGR010000143.1:0-23315 GCA_046160045.1 Bryobacteraceae bacterium | reverse complement strand
GGTTCGTCAGGATCTGCTTCAAAGAGGAAGCGCACGTCGTAGTGGAAGTGCGCCGGCTCAGCCCCTCGGGCGGGAATCGGATGGACATCGACGTCGAAGATGTCCTCGCCCAACGCCCGCAGGCTGGTCGCGCCCGTTTCCTCGAGCGCCTCCCGCCGGGCGGTTTCGAGCAGGCTGTCGTCTTGCTCCCAATGCCCGCCGGGCTGCATCCAGCGGTCTAGCCGCTTGTGGTGCACCAGCAGCGCGCGGCGTCGGGTTCGATCCACAATCCACGCGGACCCTGTGAGATGGCCTGTCCGGAGCGACCGGCGGAAGCAGTCCTCGTGAGCTTCCACGAACGCGAGCAGGCGCTGGGTCATCTCCCTCTCGGTGTCGTCGAAAGGGACGTGCCGCGCGATCCGGTCGAGCAACTCCTCCCGGCTCATTCCCACCTCCAGGAACCTGAAGAAGCAAAAACGCGTCTTACGGAATCGGAGGGATGCATACCAGGCATCCCCTCATCTTACCCGGGGCCCGGGCTATCCCGGCCTCCGGGCTATCCCGGTTTCCGGGCTATGGTACCTTTAGGGGAGATTCTGAAAACGAAGGAGTTGTAATCAAACATGTCGGCATCTACTGCGATCCGTGTGTGCCTCTTGTCCGTGTGGGCGTTCGCCGGCGCCGGATTCGCGCAAAGTAAAGTTGCGATCATCAACTTGCAGCGGGCCGTGCTTGAAACGGCGGAGATTAAGAAAGTATCCGCCGAGCTCGAAGCCAAGTTCAAGCCTCGTCAGCAGGCGATCGAGGGCCTCCAGAAAGAGCTTCAGGACATCCAGCGTCAACTGCAGGCCGGTGACAAACTCACTCAGCAGGCTCAACTCGAGTTGAGCAATCAGGGAACGCGCAAGCAGAAGTCGGCTCAGCGTATGGCCGAAGACCTGCAAGCCGATGTGGACCGTGAGCGCAACGAGATCCTTTCCAAGTCGTCGCAGCAGATGCAGGAGGTGGTGAAGAAACTGGCGGAGGAGAAAGGCTGGGATCTGGTCGTCGACGTCAGCAACGTCTTTTTCTTCAAGCCTGCTCTCGAAATCACCACGGAAGCTATCGCCGCCTACGATCGGAAATACCCGGCAAAATAGTCATGGCCGAGTTCCTCGAGCACTACGGCGAAAAAGACGAACGGAAATCGCGACTGATCAAGCGTGTGATCGGCGGAGTTCTTCTGGTCCTGATCGTCGCCGGAGGCCTCTTTTTCCTGTTTCACAACCGGAAGCAGAAAGAGCGCGTGACCGGGTTCGTGGAACTCCTACGCAAGAAACAGTACACGGAAGCGTACGCGTTGTGGGGTTGTACTGAGGCGGCCCCGTGCCGCAACTATGCGTACGACAAGTTCCTCGAGGATTGGGGACCCAAGAGCAAGTACGCCGAGGTGGGGGAATTCGCCATCACCAGGGCTCGCTCCTGCGGTAGCGGTGTCATCGTCTACGTCAGTTTCGGGCGCTCCGGCGAGGAGATCCTTTGGGTCGATGGTCCGCAAATGATCGTAGGTTTCTCTCCGTGGCCTTCCTGCCCTGGCAACTGACTTCCTTGAAACTGGATGAATCCCAGCTAGCGCGGCCTTCGTCTTGAATTCAGATGGCCGGGTTGCGCACTTCGGAAAAACTGCTCAGCGTGTACTTCCTGTACACCGCCGTCCTGGCCCAGGTGGTTCCGGTCTCCGTTTCGATGCGGATTGGCATCGTTGCGCTGAACGCCGTTCTGATCGCCGGATTCTTCGCGCTGGCCCGCGCCGAACCGGGCAGCCACGTGATCTCGTACGTCCGGGACTGGTATCCGATGCCGCAGATGCTCCTTGCCTATAAGCAGATGGGCTGGTTCGCACAACCGCACATGGATTTCCGCCTCGAGCGGGCCTGGGTCGAGTGGGACCGGTTGCTGCTTCACGGGTGGGGCCTGCAGGCGGCCGTTGAATCGCTGGGTCCCGTTCTGCCGTCGATCCTCGAGATCTCCTACATGCTGGTGTACGCGATCGCCTCCTCGGGAATGGCGGTGCTGTACCTGACTCGCCGGCGAGGCCGCGTGGACGATTTTCAGACTACCTTTCTCCTCGGGATTCTCATGGCGTATGCCTTGTTTCCGCTGTTTCCGTCCGAACCGCCTCGTACGGTCTTTCCCACCGACGACTTGCCCTCCTACCTGACGGTATTCCGCCGGTTCAACCTGTGGCTGGTGGGCAGCTACGGGATCCACACCAGCGTCTTCCCCAGCGCCCACGTCTCGGGCGCGTTCGCGGGGGCGTTCGCGATGATGCGGGTGATCCGCGAACCGAAGTGGATCGGGCGCGCCTACCTGGGGCTGGCCGTTCTGATCGCGATCTCCACGGTGTACGGCCGGTATCATTACGCGGTGGACGCGGTCGCGGGGCTGGCGGTCGCGACCGGAGCGGAATGGTGCGCGCGAAGGCTGGCTGGCCCTCCGGGCCGAGGGGTCGGAACCTGTGAGGAGATCGGGCAGACCGCTTGTTGACACTCGTGGCACGGATAGGGGTCGCGGCACGGATTCGCTCTCCTCGGGTCGCCGCCGTTGAGATGTGGCAGAATGGCTGTTCCACGAAACGGAGCAACCACCATGCAACGGCGCGATTTTCTCGGCACAGGACTGTCGGCGAGCCTCTATCAGGGCGGAGAGACACCCCGCATCGAACGCGAATACGAAGCCGGCGGCACCGCCGGCGTGTCGTACCAGGTCCAGGTCACCCTCGATCGGAAGCACAGTGGGAAGCCGCACGCCGGCAAGGTTCTCGCGGCGATTCAGCCCCATTGCGACGATATCCCCATCTTCTGCGGAGGCACGGTGCTCAAGCTCATCGACGAGGGCTACACCGGTTATCTCATCACGATGTCCAACGATTCGATGGCCGGGACGGGCGCGTCGATCGGCGACATTGTCCTGAAGAATGAACGGGACACGGTGGAGGTGGCCAAGCGGCTGAACTTGAAGGAAGCGATTTTCCTCAACTATCCGAACCACAACATGGATGCCTGGCCGCTCATCGAGATCCGCGCCCGGCTGGTGTTTCTGTTCCGTCTCTTGAAGGTGGACACGGTGTTCGTGTACGATCCGTCGGCGCTGTACGAGCGCAATCCGGACCACACGATCACGGCGCGCGCGGTCGAGACGGCGTGCTGGATGGCCAACTCCGAATGGGACTACCCGGAGCATTTTCGCGCCGGGTTAAAGCCGGTGGGGCCCAGGGAGAAATACTACTATGCGCGCGGGCCGCAGTTGGTGAACCGCGTGGTCGACACCGGCGACTACATGGACGCGAAGGTCTGGGCGAACGTCGCCAATGTGACGCAGGGTCCGGCGGGAAACAAAGGCGCCGAACTACGCAGGAATCTAGCCGCGCGCGGCAAGAAGCTGGCCCTGCTCGGCAACGACGATGAAACCGCCAACAAGCAGTACACCCGTTATTTCGCGTTATCCCGCGATCGCGTCCGTGCCGAGCCGTACGGTCTGGAGTACGCCGAGTATTATCACTACATCGGTCCCGACGAGAGCGAAGTGACCGACTACGTGGAGAAGCACGCCGAGTCCGTCTGACCGCTTCTTGCGGCGGTGGCGCGCTGGTAGGATCGATGTGGGCTGCCGCTCGCGGCGCCGGCAAGGACTTCCTATGGCGCGTACTCTCTTCCTGGCAGCGATGCTTACGGCCGCTGCCACGCACGCCGCACATTTTAATGGTGTCGTCGTGCAAACGTCGGAACGGCCGGACAGCGTGGAGGCAAACGCCGCGCGCATCCTGGCCGAGCGGTTGCACGAAACTGCCGGACTCCCGGTGCGCGTCGAGCGCGAAGGCCAGGCGCAGCCGGTGAAGGCCGGCGAACTTCTCGTGCTTCTCGGTACGTCGGAGAACCATCGCGGCATTGCCGCACTGCTGCAGGACGAGAAGCCACTCCGCGATCCGGAAGGTTTCCTCCTGAAGACCTATCCTCATTCGGGTGGCGTGACGCTCGTCGCGCGCGGGGTTGACAGCCGGGGCGTGCTTTACGCCGTGGGAGAAATCCTCCGGCGTTCCGATGCGGCCGGGCACGGCCTCGATTTCCCCGTCCCGATTGAGTTCCGGTCCGCACCGGCCTTCGAGGTCCGCGGCACCCAGTTCGGACAAAGCGGGGTCGCCCTCCAAAAAGGAAAAGTGCGGCGCTGGACCGAGCGGGAGAAGCAGCGGAAGATCGAAGACTATGCTCTGGCTGGTCTGAACACCGTTCAAACGAACGCACACAACGGCGGCGACTCGATGTATCACTTCATTCGCTCGATGGGCCTCAAAACCATGGAGCACTACGGACCGAACGTCGGCTCGGGTCCGCCCGAGTGGCTGGCTTCGGAGTCCATCGGACGCCTCGGCTACTTGTGCCCGTCGGTAGCGGCGGCACGCGAAGCCTTGTTGAAGAAATGCGACGACACGTTCCGCAATTCCGCGCCCCTGGACTATGTCGTCTTTGTCGGAGGCGACGGCGGCGGTTGTGAATGCGACCGCTGCCGGCCCTACGGCGGCGTGTTCATTCGCCTCGCGGAAGATATGGCGACGATTATCCGCCGCTATCATCCCAAGACCGAGTTTTTCGTCACCAACCAGAAATTCTCCAACGAAAGCGACCAGGCCATTTTCGACTACCTGCGCGAGAAGCCGCGTCCCTGGCTGCGGGCATTCTGCTACGGGCCGGGATCGGACGCCATGAGCTGGCAACCCGGCCACCGGCAGAACCACCGCATGGACCTGTTCCGGTATCCCGGCTTCGGCCCTCCCGACCGCTACCTGAAAGAGATCCTGCATCAGTTGCCGCCGCAGCAGGACATCGTGTTCTACAACGAGCTGACCCACTGGCGTTACGCGCAGAACGGCTACATCCAGGCGTATCCCCGCGCCGACAAGAACGGCGATCTGCCCCCGCAATGGAACCACTTTGTGTACGAGCGAATGCCGGACCGGGCCCTCACCATGGTGTACGACCGTCTCACCTTCTTTGCCTGGCCCCGCTACTACCATTGGTTCTTTGGCGAGACGCTGCGCTACGGCATAGGCGACGTCACCCACTCGAGCGGCACCCAGGATCATTTCAACCAGTGGATGTGGCAGCGCCTGCTCTGGAGCCCTCAGCGCGGCGTCGACGACGTGGTTGGCGAGTATGCTCGTTCCTGGTTCGGACGGGAAGCCGCCCCGCTGATGGCTAAGGCCATCTTTCAGCTCGAGGAGAATCTCCAGGAGAACCGCGCCCTGCCGATTGACCGTAAGCAGGGCATCGACGACTACTACCGTCTGGTGAAGGACGCCGGCGCTCGCATGCCAGCCTCGCTCCTGCGCGACCACTGGCTGTGGCGCGAGTTCATGCAGAAGGCAGCTCTCGACAAGCACATCAAGCTGAACGTGGGGCAGCAGAAGGCGCTGGCGGCGCGCGTCGAACGGCACATCGCGGCAGCTCTGAAAACCGGCAACATCGATGCGGCCATCGGCGAGGCGCTCGCCTGGTTTGAAGAGTTGAAGGATACCTCCGAGATGCGGCTGTTGCGCGACGAGGCGCTGCGGCTGGGCGAAGAGAGCAACCGGCTGTACGGCGTTCGCAGCGAGGGAGCCTTCAACCTGGACCACGACTTCATCGGTCTCGGGTGGCTGAAGCGGCAGCTTCAGAGGGCACGCTCCGCGTCGGGCGAGGCGAAGGCCGAATTGCTGGGAATGATCGTGGATTATGAGAACCCCGGCGAGGGCGGCTTCTATGACAACGCAGGCACCTTCAATCCCGCGCCCCGCATTGTGAACGGATACCCTTATGATTTCGGCCAGCCCTTCGTTCCTGAGATGCTGTGGGAGGCCAACCGGCCCAGCCAGCGCACCATGCACTACACGCAGGACGAGGATCAGGGCGTCACCCTGCGCTACAAAGGCCTGGATACGAAAGCGGCCTACCGCGTCCGCTTCACCTTCGTGCGCCCCCAATACCAGGAACGCTATCGCGCGCGCATGAATCAGAAATCGCAGACGATCTGGGCTGACACGTTTGTACTCGCCAGAGAACTGCCGATTCCGGAGTTGATGAGCGACTTCTTCACCTTCGACGTTCCGCCCGAGGCGACCCGGGACGGTGAACTCCTGATTCGGCTCGAGCGCGGCGCGGATGTCGCCCGCGGGACCCGCGTCGAGCGGGAAGTCTGGCGCAACACCGGCGGATGGGGAACCATTCTTTCCGAAGCCTGGCTCCTGAAGAAGCGATAGCGGGATCCGGTCTACTTCTGCCAAAAGATCGATTGGGTAAAGCGCCTATGGGGTCCGCCCCACACCGTCACATGTAGTCCGGCACCTGGATTCCCAGGATCCCCAGCGTACGTTCGAGCTGGGACCGGAAGAAGTCCGCCATCCACAGCAGGAAGGTCCGCTTGCCGCGATCTTCCTCGTTCAGGATGTGGTACTGGTGATAGAAATTGTTGAAACTCTGAGCGAGCTGGAACGCGTACTTGGCGATGTGAGCGGGCTCGCCGCTGGTGACCGCACGCTCCACCGCCGTATCGGCTTTGGAGGCGGCCAGCAGGATTTGCCAGAAATCCTCCGACTCGGCGTGACGGCTGAGGGTGGCCGCGTCGAGCGCGGCCGCAAAATCGGGGACACTCTCGCCTCGCTCTTCCAGCTTACGCAGGATGTTGCGGGCGCGCACAGCGGCGTATTGAACGTAGGGTCCGGTTTCGCCTTCGAAGCTCAGGGCCTCCAGGAAGTCGAAGGCGATGACCGTGTTCCGGGTGAACTTCAGCAGGAAGTAGCGAAGGGCCCCGATGGCGATCTGCCCGGCCACGCGGCGTCTCTCTTCCTCCGGACGATCCGAGTGGCGCGAGTCGACTTCGGCCGCGGCCACCCCGATCAGCTTGTCGATGAGATCGTCGGCCTTGACGCCCAGTCCCTTGCGCCCGGAGACCTCGACGTAGGGCCGCTTGCGGTCCTCTTCCGAGAGTTCGATGCCGAGATCGGCGCAGCATCGCGGCGACAAGGCCACCATTTCGTAGGAAAAATGCACGGACCGTTCCGCCTGGTCGTGATAGCCGAGCGCGCGAAGGCCCGCCACCACGACATCCTGCAGATACGACTGCCGCACGTCGATGACGTTATAGACGCTGTTGCCCCTGCCGAACGCCGGTGCCTCGAGTGGCTGGGGTTCATCAGTGGTCACCCACACCGGATGGCCGCTCGAATACGTGCGCAGCGGGCGATAGTGGAAGTCTTTACCCAACAGGCCGAATTTCCAAAGCTGATAGGCGATGTCCTTGCCGACGTAGGTGACGGTGCCGTTGGAGCGCACGATCACCT
This sequence comes from Bryobacteraceae bacterium, assembly GCA_046160045.1. GTDB lineage: Bacteria > Acidobacteriota > Terriglobia > Bryobacterales > Bryobacteraceae > CAZGUX01. Next base: position 15,985 of record JBJXGR010000143.1, on the reverse strand, counting down.
TGTCGTCCTCCGACGCTTCCGAGAAAGCCTCGGCGCGCATCACCCAGCAGCCGGCGTTCTTGCCTTCGCTTTCGAAGTGAATCGCATTCCGCTCCTTCAGCAATTCAAAGGCCGAGGCCCAGAATTTCAGGTGCAGGATCTCGCTCTCGCGCGGCAGGACATCGTACTCGACCCCCAGCCTCAGCATGGTGTCGAGATGGCATTCGACGATGGCGTCGGCGACGATATGTCCGATGGCCGCCAGGTCCCCTTCGTTCGCCTCGATGGCGTGCAGCGTGTCGGGACGCCAGCGAATCGATTCGGGGTGTTCCTTGAAATGTTGCGAGGTGCGGGCGTACAACTCCCAGCAGTCGTAATCGAAGCGGGGCTGGGCGGACATCGCAGCCACCTCGACCGCCGTTTTCTTCTCGAGAAAGTGGAATCCCGCGACGACGTCGGCCACCTGGACGCCGGTGTTGTCGATATAGTTCTGCACTTCCACCGTGTACCCGCGGGCGCGCAGCATGCGGACGAAGGTGTCGCCGAGGGTGGTGTTTCGCAGGTGACCGATGTGAGCGGCCTTGTTCGGATTGATATTGGTGTGCTCGACGATGATCTTTTCGCCCCGGCCGGACTCCGCTTTGCCGATGCCGCGAAGGAGCGTTTGCGCGTATTTGAGCCGGTCGAGACGGACGTTGATATAGCCGCCGGCGACTTCCAGGGCCCGCACGCCGTCGATCGGACCGATCTCCGCGACCAGTTCCGTGGCGATCTTTTTCGGCGCCTGTTTGAGTTGCTTCGCCAGTTGAAAGGCCACGGGCAGAGCCAACTCTCCGAAATCCGACTGCTTCGGTTGCTCGATCTGTACCGGAGCGTCGACGCCGTAGCGGATGCTCAGGTGCGATTGAAACGCTTTTTGAATGGTTTGTTCGAACTGATGGAACACGAGACCGTCAGTATAACAACCGCGGCGGGCAGACTACGATACGCGGAAAGGCTCAACCGCCTTTCCGCGCGCGGACTAGGAAGACGAAGGTTACTTCACGCAGCCGTCGAGCGACTTGGACTTCTGGTAGCATTTGCCCGTGTCGTTCAGGTCTTTCGACTTGGCGGTCACGTGGCAGGTTATGCACGGCTTTTTTTCCTTCTTGGTGAGCTCCGGCTTCGCGTAGGAGATGCTGGAGGACAGGAATATGCTGCCCGCGAGAATGGCGAGAGGAACGGCGAGTTTGACTTTCAACATAGTAACGGTTTCCACCTTACCGGCATCAAAATCAGGATGATGCCTTGAGATTGATATATCACGACCGGCGAGGGCCGCGCCACTTTCCTGGCGGCGGACCCGGTCCGCCATCATCCTGGATGCGCGAAACCCGACACCGGTTTCCTCGATGGCTTCACTTGCACGTGCACGTTCACACGAGAATTGTCGTGGGCTTCTGGCCACAGGCCAGTCTGTGGATGGCCGCACCGTGGTCTACCGCTGACCGCTGCTACACTCGAACCGTGGCTCTTCACACAAGGAGGGTGGTCTCCTGGATTCTGGGCGCATGGCTTGCGGGCTGCGTTTTCATGTTTTGGGTGGCGACCCAGAATTTCCGGAGCGTCGACCGGTTGTTGGCCACGCCCGCGCCCGAGGCGGCGGCGCTGCTCGCCAAGGCAGGCCGCCACGATATGCGGCTTCTGCTGCGCTACCACTCCTCCGAACTCAATCGCTTATACTTCTCGGGTTGGGAATGGGCACAGTTGCTGTTGGGAGCCGCGGCGGCCGCCGCCTCCGCAGGTTTCAAGTCCAGCCGCTCGATGGGCGGGGTGGTGCTCTTCCTGGTGGCGCTGACAGCCGCCGAACACTGGCTGTTGACACCGGACATTGTGTCCCTCGGCCGGGCTATCGACTTTGTTGCGGGACCGACCCCGGAGCGCGAGCGGTTCTGGAAGCTGCATGGCGCCTATTCCGGTATCGAAGTTCTCAAGATGATCGCCTTGGCGGTCCTCACGCTCCGCTTATGGATTCCCAGCCGTCGCCAGAAGGAAGCGCCCGATGCCTGATCTGAGTTCAGCGTCCACCCAGCAGTTTCGCCAGGATCGCCCGCGCCTTGAAGATGCGCGTCGAGACGGTGTTGATCGGTGTGTTGGTGACCTGGGCAATCTCCTCATAGCTCAATTCGTGGAGGATCCGCATACGGAACGTCGTCCGCAGCGGTTCATTGAGTAATTCCAACAGCCGTTGGGCGGTCTGGCTGCTTTCCACTTCCTGGAAACAGTAGTCCTGGACGCCGATCGGGCGCTCGCGTTCTTCGCCCCCCACGTCGATGGTCAACCTGACCATCTGGTCTTCCCGGGCGGAGCGGCGCTTGCGCCTCCATTGCAGAATCGTGACCTGTACCACGCGATAGACAAACGTCCTGAGGCTGGAATCGCCGCGGAACTCGGAATTCGAGCGCACCAGCGACAGGAACGCATCGTGCAAGACGTCCTCGCGGTCCGCGGGGTTTTTCAATTGCCGTTCCAGCAGGTTGCGGACCTGACGATTCGAGGAGAAGTACCGCTCGTAAAGTTCTTCCTGAGCGGAGTCGTCTGCCGATTGGGCGGCGCGCAGCAGTTCGGTCTCCGGGCGAACCGCCGGCAAGCCGGCCAGGGGTTTGACTACCTCGAGAACGTCCGTCATGTGCCTCCTCTTTGGCGACTTCGGCCATCCGTGAGCGATCGGGAACCCAGCCCTCGTTGTGTTCCGGGAGCCCTGTCGGTTCAAACCTTGTATGTCGAAAGCCCGGGCGAATATTCTTGTCTTTCACGATTTCGATGAAGATTTCGGCTGGAACGGGAAGAATCCGTACAGCGGCGGCATCTCACGAAATTGCAGCCGTCGAACCCAGGCGGATCGTCGTTTGTGCCAGCCTCGGCTGGTCGCGGTCTATTCCTACGGGACCCGCGTGTGTTTGAACCGTCGCGCCATTCGGAATCATTCGCCCGCCAGCCTGAGGACAACCGAGTGTGTTTTCGCCGAGAAGCGAAATCCCAAACGATCCAGGTGTGCCAGTAGGGGCTCGATCCGGGGAATCCGCCCTTCCCCTTTCGCGCGCAACAGGATTCCCAGCGTGCCGGTGAAGGTCAACTTCAACGCCTTGGCGTGCAATCGCCCCAGTCGTTCATCCAGGATCAGCACGGCCCCCGGAATTTGGATTCCTAACGCCAGCACTTCCTTCTCGCCGGCCCCCAGATCCGCCGCCGTGGGGGTCTTGTCCAACCCTTTCGGGGCCTGGATCTTCAGCCAGGGCAGTGCCCGGACGTCCGGCAGATCGATACCAATCGCTCTGCCCCGCTCTAACTCACCCACGACTGCGGGAGGAATCAGAGTTTGGGTGTAAAACTCGGCCGGTAAATGGAGGAAACCGATCTGGTGCAGATATTGGATCGGCGAAGTATCGCAGATCGCCTCACGCGCTCTTGAAATCGTGGATCAGATCCTCTTCGCTGAGGTCAAACGTATTCACACCATAATCTGCCAGTTGGCCCAGGAAGTAGGGCTTCGGCACGCCAGCAAGCTGGGCGGCCGCCCCCGATGAAAGCTGGCCCATTTCATACAGCTTCACGGCCGCGGCAATGCGAATCCTGGACGCAAGGACTTCCGGCGTCGTCTTCAGCGCAACCAGGATCTCATCCGGTATGGAAAACGTGACCTGACTCATTCGTCACCGACGGTTTTATTCTAACGCAGTACCGTCGAGCCCCTACGTGATTCCGCTGGGACGCGAGACCGCCACCACCGGTTCGAGGACGTGTTTGCGGGGTTGAGAGCCTTGGTGCTGACAAGTGGCGGTATGGGCGGAGCCAGCGGGCATACAGACATAGTGCACACTGCTCGCCAAAATTAATCAGGCGGAGCGGGAAGAACCTTGCCCGCGGCGGCATCTTATCTAATTGCATTTACCGAACCCTGGGGCATATGCCCTCACCATCCTCATTTTGGCCAGCCTCGGCTGGTCCCAGTCCATTCCTACGGGAACGGCCGTCGGTTCTCGCGTCCCTGATTTCTCAGCCAAGGACCAGACCGGACTTCCCCGGACGCTGAAAAGCATGATGGGGCCCAAAGGCCTGCTGCTGGTCTTCTACCGGTCGGCCGACTGGTGACCCTACTGCAAATCGCAACTGGTCGAGTTGCAAGGCAGTCTTCCACAACTGAAGAAGAAGGGCCTCGGGCTCGCCGCCGTCAGCTACGACAGCGTTGCCGTGCTCGGAGACTTCGCCGCGCGCCGCGGAATCACCTATCCGCTGCTTTCCGACCCGGAGTCGAAGGTGATCCGCGCGTTCGGGATTCTCAACGAGAAGGTGCCCCCGACCTCGTTTGCGCGGGGAGTTCCGTACCCCGGTACCTTCATCGTGGATCGCCGCGGGATGGTCTCGGCCAAGTTTTTCGAAGAAGACTACACCGAGCGCTATACGGCGTCTGGAATCCTGGTGCGCCAGTTTGGCGTTCGTCCGGGTGGCCCTCACTCGAGCGTTGACACGCGGCACTTGCGGGCGGCTCTTTCCTCCAGCGCCAGTGTGGTCCGCGGCGGCCAGCGGGTTACCCTCCAGTTAGAGATCGATCTCAAGCGGCGGATGCACGTGTACGCGCCCGGGGTCAAGGGTTACCGCCCGATTCAATGGAGGCTCAAGGAAAGCCAGGGGTGGAAAGCGGAGGCTGTCGCTTTCCCCCCGGCTCAGGAGCTATTCCTGAAAGCGATCCAGCAACGTGTGCCGATCTACCAGGGCAGGCTGCGCCTGGTTGGTGATCTCGTGCTGGGGCGCGACAAGGCGGTGCGGGCCATGGCCGGCCCGTCCGGCATGCTCGACGTCGAAACAACGCTCGAGTATCAGGCGTGCGACGACAAGGTATGTTACCTCCCGGAGCAGATCCCGTTGAAGCTCTCCCTGCGCCTGGAAGGTCACGATTCCCAGAGAGTCGCGCCCGAGTTGCGGAGGCCCGCGCCGAAGCCGTAACCGCGCGTTATACTTGGCGGCCGGGAGCCATGAGCACCAACGCCTCGCGCCGCCGATTTCTCTCTACGCTTACCGCCGCGCCCTTCGTTCGCGCCCAACCCGCCCGTCGGAACATCGTTTTCATTCTGACCGACGATCACCGCTATGATTTCATGGGCGCGCTGGGCCATCCCTGGCTGAAAGGCCACACGCCGCACCTCGACCGCCTGATCGAACGCGGCGTCCACTTCCGCAATGCTTTCGTCACCAGTTCGCTGTGCTCGCCCAGCAGGGCCAGCATCCTGACCAGCCAATACATGCACCAGCACGGCATCCGGGACAACTTCTCGCAACTCGATCCCAAGCTGCCGGCCTTTCCCGAGATCCTGCGCGCGGGCGGTTATCGGACGGGATTCTTCGGCAAGTGGCACATGGGGGGATCTTCCGACGGCCCGCAACCGGGCTTCGACCAGTGGCTGAGTTTCCGCGGCCAGGGCGAATACCAGAATCCCACGATCAACGTCAACGGCCACCGGGAGCGAGGGCAGGGGAACCTCACGGACATCCTGACGAACGCCGTCTCGCGCTTCATTTCCGACAACGCGTCGCGCCCGTTCTGCGTCTATCTGTCGCACAAAGCCGTGCACGCCCCCTTCCAGGCGCCGGAGCGGCACCGAAATCTGTTTGCCGGGCGCGCCGCGCCACGGCCCAAAACGATGTTCTACAAGGAGGAGTACTACCGCCAGTGGCCCGACTGGGTTCGCCGCCGCCGGTTCACCCGCCATGGGGTCGACGGCATGCTCGACAGCGATGAGCCCTTCGACCTCCACTACCAGCGCTACTGCCAGTGCATCGCCGGAATTGATGACAGCGTCGGGCAGGTGCTCGATCAACTGGAGTCGAGCCGCCTGCTCCAAGACACCCTCGTCGTCTATATGGGCGATAACGGCTACCTGTGGGGCGAGCACGGATTGATCGACAAACGCGCGATGTATGAAGCGTCGATTCGCGTCCCAATGATCGCGCACTGCCCGTCCTTGTTCGGCGTCTCGCCTCGCGCGGTGGATCCGATGGTCCTGAATCTTGACATCGCTCCTACGTTCCTCGACGCGGCAGGGCTCAAACCCGCGCCCACCATGCAAGGCAGGTCGATGCTGCCCGTCGCGGCCGGCCGCCGGCTCGACGGCTGGCGTAGCGAGTTTCTCTATGAGTACGAGTGGGAGCAGGACTTTCCCTACACGCCGTCGATTGCAGGAATCCGCACGGAAACCCACAGCCTCATGAACTATCCCGGCGCGTGGGACGTCCCGGAACTCTACGACATTCGCGCCGACCCCGAGGAGATCCACAACCTGATCGCGGAGGCGCGCCTGGGGCCCCGGATGCGCGGCCGTTATGTCAACCACATTAAGGATCCGATGGTGCGAGAGTTGACCCGACAGTTGCAACAGCGCATGGCGGCCTTGCTCGCCGCCACCGGAGGTGATCTGCGTTTGACTGGGATGGCCGGTCCCGACGACCAATTCGCCCTGTAGTGGGACGGGCCAACCGTCCAATCCGTTCGCCGGAACATACTGGTCACGGCCGGCGAGCTCCTTCGCCCTATACTTGAGACAGAAGCGGAGCCGGGTCTGCAACGGCTCCCGGTGCCTACCTGTTGAGGAGTTCACGTCCGTGTTGATTGATGCGATTGACGTCAAGCGAAGGACCCGGTTTGAGATTGACAACACTCCCTTCTCCTGTCTCGAAGTGGAGGTGAACACGCCGACTGCGCGGGGCGGGCAGACCCTGGTCCGTCTTAAGATCCGTAACCTGATCACCAACGCGGTTTTTGAGAGAACCTTTAAGGCGAGTGAGAAGTTCAAAGAGCCGGATCTCCAGACGGTTGCGGCCTCCTACCTATATAGCGACAGCGATGGTTCTTACTTCCTGGACCAGGTTAGCTACGAGACCCTCACACTTTCCGATGACGTGATCGGGAACGCGCGAGACCTGCTGATCGAGGGAGGCATGGTCGATCTACTCAAATACAATGGCAATCCCATCGGCCTGGAATTGCCCCCGTTCGTGGAATTGGCAGTTGCCTCGACGGAACCGGGCGCGCGCGGCGATTCGTCGAGCGGCAGCGTGACCAAGCCAGCCACGTTGCAGACCGGTCTGGAGATCCGCGTTCCTCTCTTTATCAAAGAGGGTGAAAAAGTGAGAGTGTCGACGGAGACCCGCGAGTTTGCGGGGCGGGCCTGATATCGGGCCTTTGGCCGGCCTCCCGCTAACCGAACAATTCGTTCACTGGACCGTATTGGTCACGGTCGGCGAACGGCACATATTCGAAGCCCCGGCCGAGCGGGTCGTCGCGGCGGGTTGTCGTCCAATCGATGCCTAGGGCGGAGTAGATCGTCGCCTCCAGATCCTCGTTGTTGATCTCGCGTTGGCGGCTCCAGCCGGATTGAACAATGTTCCCGCCCGCCGCATCGGTGACGCCGATGGCCCGGCCCCCGCGAACACCGCCGCCGGCGAACAGGGCCGCCTGCTGGGGATGGTGGTCGCGCCCGGCGGACGAGTTTGGCGGGCCCACCGTGCGCCCGAATTCACCCATGGCGAAGATCAGCGTCTCGTCGAACAGGTTGGCCGCCTTCAGATCGTTGATGAGATTCGAGAGGCCCGTGTCGAACTGGCGAGCCATCGGCGTGAGCTGGGCATTGGCGGCATAAATGTTGGTGTGATGATCCCAACTGCCGAAATTGATCTGCACGAAGCGAGTGCCCAAGTTGGATCGAAGCAGGTTGCGGGCGACCAGGCAGGCGTTGCCGAAGCCGTTGTTGCCGAAACGCGTCCGCTCATCGTTCGAAAGCTGGAAGACGCGATCCACATCGGGGTTGTACATCAGGCCCCGGGCCCTTTCATTCCATGCCGTCATTTCGGCGACGCCGTCCCCGATTTCCTGGGTGATCCTCATCTGCGCGTCGATGTTCTCGAGCAGCGCCGTCCGCGTCGTGAAACGAGGGATTCCCGCCGAGTGCTGGGTGTTGGGCAGCGCATTGCCCGCCGTGATCAAAAAAGGCGCATGAACGGCGGGCATGTAACCCGAACCCGCGGCCGGTGTGCCGTTGAGAGAAACGAAGGCCGGCAGTTTGCTGGCCGTCCCGCCGCGCTCGATCGACACGACCGAGCCGATGTGCGGGCTGATCTTCGCCAGGGCGGAGGTGGGATTGCGTCCGATCTGCAGCCAGGTCTGCATGAGGCTGTGAACGACCGCCTTGGCGCGGAGGGAGCGCACCAGCGCGAAGTCGTTGATCATCTCCGCAAGACTCGGCATCAGGCCTTGCGGAAAGCGGATGTCTCCGTAGCTGGTGGGGTTGAAGGTTCTCGGAGTCCAACTACCTTCCTTCAGGTCGAAGGTGTCCGTATGGCTGGGCGCCCCCTGCAAAAGGATGAAGATGACATTCTTCGCCGTGCCCATCGGAGTAACCGCCGCCTTAGCCACCATTTCGCCCGGTCGTCCTGGAACGAGGAAGTAGCCGCCCACCGCGGAGGCAAGATGCCGGAAGAACATCCGCCGTCCCAGCACCGGTCTGGCCCAGAAGGGCTTCGTGTTTGAATGTGTCCAGGATTGTCCGTCCATGACGCCCTCCTAATAGCTGAAGATGAACTCCACTTTGTTAATGACCGACCAGGCCAGGTCCTCCACGGCGTTGTTGCGGAGGGTGGCGTTGTTGGCGCGTGACAGGGTCGTCAAAACCACGTTCCGTTCATGTTCGGAAGGGTAGCGGGAGAGAAAGGTCAGGAATAACTCGTCGGCCAGCGCGTCGTTGGAGGTCATCGCCGCGATCGCACGCAGCTTGGGAGACGCCGCGACGCGAACCCGGTTGAGCACAAAGCTGTCGTTCATCAGGCCCAGTTGCTGTTGGATGGAACCGGACTGCCGCCGGTCCAGCGTGTCGCGGTTGCCGCGGAAGAACGTGTTCATGAAGTTGAGCGCGTTGCCCTGGTTGCCGCGCGGTTCGACCGGTTCGGGCATTTGCACGGCCCATTCGACCGGCTTGTCCAATCCAGTGATCGGGTACGAGCCGGGCACTTCCGTGGCTTTGACGATGGCGTCGTGGATCTCTTCGCCTTCCAGGCGCCGGGCAAGGTGACGGACAAAGCGTTGGACATGGAGCGGCGTCCACTCGGCGTCGTAACGGGAACTCAACTGGTAGGCCGAACTCTCGGCCAGCAGGCGCAGGAACGGCCGGATCTGGAAATTGGTGTCCTTGGCGAAGGCAGCCAGCTTTTCCAGCAATTCCGGATGCGAGGCCTGCAGTTCCCACCCGCCCGGGGGCGGGTTCGACGGATCCATGCGGGCCGGATCCATTGCGTCCAACGGCTCAACCAACCCGGCATTGAACATCGCCTTCCACAGGCGGTTGGCGAAGTTACGCGCGAACATCGGATCCTGCGCCAGGTTCATGGCGAACTCCTCGCGCCAGTAGTTGTTCCTCGGCTTGACGCCGGTCACACGATACTCAGGAGTCAACTGGTTGGTGGTTCCGATAGGGGTCCGATTGGGGCGGTTGCCGAAGTTCGTGTTCAGTGGGTAGCTGCCCGTGATGCGGTCGCCGACATCGAAACTGCCGTTGTAAAACATTCCGGTACAGGACTGCCACGCCTCGCACGCCGGAGCGCCGCCGGGCCGCCCGGTGATGGTCTGCCGGGAGAAGAAGGCCGCCATCTGCTGGGCTTCGACGCGCGGGACCTTCGAGCCCCACAGACTGATCTCATCCAGGTGGCCGCGCCCGTTGTGACAGAGCAGACAATCGTAATAGCCGAGGCCGAGAAACGTGGAAGCGGCGTTGGAAAACGCGGTGTCCCACTGATCCTGAATCGGACCCATTGGGGTGATGGAACGGACCGTGAAGTTTGCCGCCGCGCCGTCGGGGTCGAAGTTGTTGCCCCGTGCGGAAAGAACCTCATAGGCCACGTCGCGCAGCGATTTGTCGGCCGCCACGGCCTGGCGGATCCAGCGATAGAACGCGTTGCGGCCGTTCGCCTGCCGGTTGACGTTGGTCGAGACCCAGGTGTTCTTTACCAGGTCGCCGAGCCACATTGTCCACTTGTCGGTGAACTCGTCGGAATAGAGCAACTTCTCCCGGAGTGCGGCCCGCTTGTCGGCGCTCGAGTCCTCGAGAAAACCGCGGACCTCGGCGGCGGAGGGCAGGCGGCCGGCAAGGTCAAGGTAGAGCCGGCGCAGATACTCCTGGTCCGTGGACAACTCGGCGGACGGAGTATTGTCTGCTGCCAGCCGCCTAAAAATTTCCGCGTCGATAAAGTTCGCGACCGGAATGGAAGAAGCTGGGACGGACCGCCTGACGCCGGCGGCGTTCAGCGATTTTCCCAGCCGGGCTACCCGACTGGCGGACTCCACCCGGAACCGCTGCTCGGCCTCCCGGAACTCCCCTGGATCGGCGAGAAAGGAACACTCCGATGCCCCGGCGGATTTGCCTTCCGACGCTCTCACCCTTTGAAACCCGAAACCCGCCAGCAGCACCCCCGCTGCCAGCACACCCGTTTTCAAATACCTGAGGTATCCCCGCATGGGCCCTCCCGTGGAAATGACTTCTCCTAATATAACCGGGACACCAAACGGTTGGCAAAGTGGTAGTACTGGAACCTGCCCTACCGCCAGCCTTCATGCGGTTGATACGGGTACCGATCGAGCGCTTCCTCGTTGAGTTCGATTCCGTACCCCGGCGTGCAAGGGACCGGCAGCGTCCCATCCACTAACCGGGGATAGCTCCGCAGCAAGTCGTCCCACAACCGCCAGTCGGCGTCGGAGCCGACGGTTTCGAGCAGCGTGAAGTTTGGAATCGACGCGGCAAAGTGCAGATTCATCAAGGTCGCGACAGGGCCGTTCGGATTGTGCGGGGCCATCCCGATGTAGTGAGCCTCGGCGAGGGCGGCGATCTTCTTCATCCCGGTGATGCCCCCGCAGTTGACCAGATCGCATTGCAACAGGTCGACCGCGTGGCGCTCCAGGAACGGGCGCACACCATGGATGGTGGCCCATCGTTCGCCGGCCGCGATCGGAATGGGGCTGCCGCGCTGGAGTTCGACCAGAACCTCCACATTCTCCGGCGGGACCGGTTCCTCGACGAACAGCAGGTCGAGGTCTTCCAGTTCACGGCACAGGCGCTGGGCGCCCTTCAGATTCAAACGGCCATGACAGTCGACCGAGAGGCCGAAGTCCGGCCCGGCGGCTTCGCGCGCGGCCACAAAGTATTCGCGGATTCGGCGGAAGACAGACGGATTCACGAGCTCGGTCTCTTTGGCGTGGCGGTCAATTTGCCCGGTCGTGCCCGAGTAGGTCGTGTCGCCTGCGCCCGCCGCGCCGTAAAAAATCGGCAGCGTCGTCTTGATTGCCCGATAGCCCCGGTCGCGGCATGCGAGCACGTTCCGGGCGAACTCCTCGGGGCAGCCGCCGCCCTTGCAGTGGCAATACACGGGGACCTTCCGGCGCGTCGGACCGCCCATCAGCTTGTACACCGGCACACCGCACGCTTTGGCCAGAATGTCCCACAGAGCGCAGTCGATGGCGCTCAGGGACGTCGCGTGCATCGGCCCGCCCACCCAGAACGAGTCGCGGTACATCTTCTCCCAGTGATCTTCAATCTCGGTGGGATCTTTTCCCACAAGGTACGAAGACCACTGCACAATCGACTGCTCGATGGTCAGCGTGCGCCGCTTCATGACCGTCTCGGAAATCCCGGTGATGCCTTCGTCGGTGTCGATCCAGACGAGAATGGCGTTGCGGAAATCCAGGTGGACGATCTTGGTCCGTATGCCGGTGACCTTCATGTCGGTCCGTGAACGCGTCAGAGTAACAACCCCGCCTGCGTGGGGTCAAATTGAATCGGAGTATCCCATCCATCTATTCGTGATATGAGTAAGACGTTCCGCTTATGGATTTTCGTCAATTGGAAATGTTCGCCGCGGTGGCCGACAATCTGAGTTTCACTCACGCCGGCGAACAGTTGAGCGTGGCGCAATCGGCCATCAGCCGCAAGATCAAGCTGCTGGAAGACGAGTTAGGCGAGAAATTGTTCAAGCGCGTGAGCCGAAAGATCTACCTGACGCCCGCCGGTGAGATCATGCTTCGGTACACGCGGCGGATCTTCCAGGACCTGCGCAATGCTCAACTGGAAGTATCGGAGTTGTCACAGGCAACCCGTGGGTCGCTGCGGATCGGCACGGGGATGACCGCCTGCATGTATCTGCTGCCGCCCGTGCTGGAGAAATTCAAGGCGCGCTTTCCAAACATCGAGACGCGGGTGTGCACCGGGTCGGCCGACGAGATGCTGGCGCTGATTCGCAGTAACCAGGTAGACCTGGGCGTTCTGACCCTGCCGGTTCACGCGGCCGACCTGCGAGTGATCCCGTTCACGACTGAGGAGATGGTGCTGGTGTCGAGTCCCAAGCATCCGAAACTGGCCAACCGGCGAGTCGTCAAGGCCAGGGAACTGGCCGAGATGCCGCTGATCATCTTCAACCGGGGGGCGGCGACGCGGATGCTGCTGGACGAATTCTTCTCTCGCGTCGGCATCCGGCCGCGGATCGCGATGGAGTCGGAAAGCGTAGCCACCATCAAGCCCCTGGTGCAGATCGACCTGGGAGTCAGCATCCTGCCGTTGCGGGCGGTGATCCATGAGGCGGAGCGCAAGGAACTGCATTACCTGCGGATCGGCGACTACGACCTCAGCCGCGAAATCGGCTTGGTCTATCACGACTCGGACTATCAGCCGAAAGCGCTGAAGGAACTGATTCGCATGTTCCGGGCAGCGGCGTAATATCATGGTGTTTCAAGTTCTGCCCGAGGACCATCGTATGAATCTCTCCCGACGTCAATTCGTGACCGCGGCCACGGTCGCCGCCAGCAGTTATCAGAAGATCCAGGGCGCCAACAACCGCCTGCGAATCGGGGTGATCGGCTGCGGCGGCATGTCCAACGGCCACATGCGCATGCTCGTGAAGAACCGCGAAGTCGACAACATCGACATTGTCGCGGTGTGCGACGTCTATCAGAAGCGGCTGGACGCGGCGGCGCAGTTGACCGGAGGCAAGCCGTTTAAGGACTACCGGTCGCTGCTCGAGCGGAAAGAGATCGACTACGTCCTGATCGCCACTCCGGAGCACTGGCATTGCCAGATGACCCTCGATGCGGCCAGCGCCCGGAAGCATATCTACTGCGAAAAGCCCATGACGCAGAATGTGGAACAGGCCAAGCTTGTGGTGGCCAGGATCAAGGAAACCGGCGTCAAAATGCAAGTGGGCGTGCAGGGCATGTCGGACGACTCCTACGAGACGGCCAACAAGTACGTGAAGCAGGGCGCTCTGGGCAAGGTGATGGTGGCGCAGATCGACTACTCGCGGAATCATGTGGACGACTTCTGGGAGTACGCGCAGGACGACGACGTCAAGCCGGGCGTGAATCTGGACTGGAACGCGTTCCTGGGGCCGGCGCCGAAACGCCCGTTCGACAAGGATCGATTCTTCTCGTGGCGGCGGTATTGGGATTACTCCTCCGGCATCGCCAGCGACCTGTTCGTGCACCGCGTGACGCGGATCATCAAGTCGCTCGGCCTGACTTTCCCCGAGTACGGCATAGCGACGGGCGGCAAGTACGAGTTCACCCAAAGCACGGCCGAGATTCCGGACACTTTCAACATGACCCTTTCGTATCCGGGCGGACCGGACGTGCTGCTGATCTCGTCGATGGCGAACGACACGCCTGTGGAGCATGTCCTGCGGGGGCACAAGGCGACGCTGTCGTTCACCCGCACGGGCTTTGTGATTCGTCCGCAGGGGCTGTTCGAGAAAGAAGGCCAGGAAATCTGGCATGTCAAGAGTGGCGCCGAATCGACCGAGCTGCACCATCGGAACCTGCAGAACGCCATCCGCAACGACGAGCCTTTGAAGTGCGACTGCAATCTCGGCTACTACGGCGTGGTAGCGAGCGAGATCGGCACCCAATCCTACCGGCAGCGGAAGTACATGAAGTGGGACGCGGCGAAGGAGCGGGTGGTTCGGGCCTAAGACGGTTCATTGACGAAACCGCTGCGAACGACGGCTCCGAACCGCGGGTGTAAACCCGCGGGTTCCGTTTTTTCTTCAGAGCCGCGACCGGAAGGGAGCGGGCCTCTTGGTTTTTTCACAGCCCCGTCAGGGAGCGGTGGCTCCGTCACCGGTCAACATGCATCGCCACCGCTCGCTCAGAAGCCGTGAAATGATCGGGGCCGCCTGGGTTCCGAACCGCGGCCGGAAGGCCGCGGACCAGCGTTCCCCATTGAGTTGATTAGAAGACCTGAGGCGCCGGCATTCATTCCATCCATCACCCCCTCGGAGCCGCAAGCGTCAAACCCGCGGGTGCCGCGAATGCGGAAGTGAAATGAGAGCCCCACGCAACCCGCGCGCTTTACACCCGCGGTTCGGAGAGAAGCCCGCCGCGGACCAGGGACCCGATCATTCGTTGATGTCCTCCTTGCGCAGACGTCTCGCCTGAAATCCGAAGACGGTAGCCTGCTTCAGGTACAGGCGCAACCGCGCCTCGCCCGCGCGTTTCGGATCCCCCTTCCAGCGCAGCAGCAGCGACCCTCCTTTGGTCCGCACCGGGATCGAGGCGGTACGCGTGAACCCTGGAATGACGCTGCCGGACCGATCCAGCAATTCGGCTTCGATCGAGCCTCCGGTGGCATCCGCATTCAGGAGAAACGCGTCTGAAACGAGTTCGCAATAGAGAAGCGGCGTGGTGAGAACGCCTTCTTGGTCTGCCTTCCAACCGGCGAAGGCGCCCTCCTGCAGGAGGGCGATACCGATGCCCGTGCGGCCCCCGGCTCCGTGGCCGAAGTCGTTTGCCTGGTAATAGATCGCGGTCTGTCCTTGAACCAGCGCTTCAGACGGCACCGTATAAATCGCGCCGCTGTCCCAGTCGCCCTTCTGACCCAACGGAACGAAGGGCTCCCGGAATCGGTACCAGTCGATGCCGTTGCGGCTGAGGCACAGTTGCCCGAATAGCCTGTCGGAGGCCCAATCGAACGCAGCCGTCACCATAATGTAGACGTTCTCGGCCCGGCTGTACTTGAACACCCCCGGCGTGTACAGATCGAACCGGGCCGGATCCCGGTCGTCGGGGCAATGAATGGTCGACGGGTTGGACCAATGGAACCCGTCGGGACTGGTCGAGCGCCCGATACACCTTCGTCCGTCACGCCGGGTCCGGAGGTAGCCGGTGTACAGACCCAGGCGGTCGTCCCACAGGAAGAGGTTCTGCGTGTCGAAGCCGCCGGTGAGGTTGGTATAGCGCGAGGCGGTCCAGCGAATGCCGTCCGGCGAGTGGGCGATAGACACGCCCCGTCCGCGGAAGTCCCACAGGTGGAACATCATCTTATACCGCTTGGCGGGATCCGGATCGGCGTGATCTTTCATCACCCAGTACACTTTGCTGCGCTGGCCTGGCGGGCCGGTGAACACCACGTTGTGATCGCGGCTTCCCAAGATGGGCACCTGGCCGACGGCCGGCTTGTCCCACTCGATGCCGTTCCTGGAAATCGCGTACATGCAGCGTCCCCGCTCCGGCCGCGAGGGATCGCCGAGGATTCCGTTGTTCTCCCGCGATTCGTACCAGAGCTTGTACACTCCGTCCTCGCGCTCGTGAATCAGGCAGCCATATCCGATTTCGCCGAGTTCCCACGGCTTGTCCGGCTTCAGGACAGGATTGCCCGGAAACTTGACGGGTGTGGTCATCGCCAGGCGCAGTCCCTGTTTGGTCCCGATCAGGTAATCGTCATGCAGAAAGAGTTGAGGTCGGTTTCCTATATCGACCGCGCGCTCTTTCCCATTCGCGCACGCCGCTCCCGCTCCGAAGACAATCTGTGTAAAGGCTCGCCGGCTTGTAGACATCGAGTTATGCCGCTCCATGCTGTTTGAACCAGGACTGAAGGCGCTTCCAGCCGTCCGTGGCCGCTGCCTCGTTGTACGAGGGCCGGTAGTCGGCATGGAAACCGTGCTCGGC